>CBINJX010000051.1:0-12208 GCA_966251085.1 uncultured Verrucomicrobiales bacterium | reverse complement strand
TGCCGGCCAGGCGGGGCTCTATGGCTTCTCGCTGCAGAGTCTCACGAACGTCGACACGCCTTATGTGTACTTCAACTTCGGCATCCCTGAGTTGGGAACCAACCCGAAGGTCTTCGACTTCAAGCGGGTCGTCTTCTCGAACAATCTCCGTGGTGAGCCGGCTGGCGGTAACGCAGGCAATGTGCCGTGGGCCAGCCTCGATTCGACGCTGAACACGAATGGTGAACTTCTCGCCCCGGGTTATGCCTTCGATCTCGCCGCTCGCGGCTGGGTGGGGCGGACCTTCAGCGTTCAGACCTATCCGGGTCTCACAGAGTTGCTGTCCGGCAGCTTCAACAAGCTGCGCGACAAGATCTACGACGCCTACCCGGAATATCGCGGCAAACTGGACAACGGTCCCGAGGACCTGAACCAGATCTATCCGGGCCTCACCGATATCTATAATTCCATCCAGGAGCGGAACAATCCGCTCAATGAGGTAGACGATTACGAGATCGCCTTCCGCTTCCACATCATGGCGTCGGCTACGGTGCTGACGCGGGATGAATTCATCGCGCAGCAGACGGCTCATGCCTTGAAACTGCGGGATGCGATCCTCGCGGACAGTCAGGCTCCGGTGAGCCTCGTGGTGCTTGCTGCGAACGCGTCACAATGGACCAACTCGTACCTGGCTGCTCTCGAGACCGCAGGTTACCTGCGTCCGGACGAGCAGGCTCCCGCCATCCGCGAGAATCCGCTGGTGGTGAGCCTGTCCAACACGCTCGCGACGGGACTCCTGCTCGGCAGTGGCGGTGATCAGATTCTCACGGACGGCGATCTGGTGAGCTTCTTCACGCAGGTCCGCAAGTGGTATGGACACAATGCGGAGCTGACCGGTGACGAGCAGGTGCCTAATGGTAGCACCTACGATCTCGGCCTCAGCAACCGGACCCACTTCGAGGCGTTCCAGATCTTTGTCCCGTACGGGAAAGCCAAACTCGATGAGCCTTCGCTGAAGGATCTTGCTCCGGTCACCTTCGACAGCTTCTTTGCCGCCGCCGCGCAGACCGGGCGTCTGGCAAACATCACCGGGCCGCTTGGCTTTGGTTCGCAGAACTACGTGCCGCTCGGCCAGGCGCTGCCGTACTCGGTCGCGTTCGAAAATCCGGCTTCTGCTACCTCCTCAGTGGCGGAGATCCGAGTCGTCAGCAAACTCGACTCCGACCTCGACCTGCGATCATTCCGCCTGGGTGACATCAAGATCGGTGACATCAGTGTCCACATTCCGGGTGAACGTGGCGCGTTTGTCGGCGACTTTGACTTCACTGGCAGCAAGGGCTTCATCCTGCGTGTAAGCGCGGGTGTTGATTTTGCCACTGGCACTGCAACCTGGCTGTTCCAGGCGATCGATCCGGAAACCGGCGAGGTGATGCAGGATGCCACAAACGGCCTGCTCGCGCCTAACAATGCGGAAGGCATTGGTGCTGGCTTCGTGAACTTCACAGTGCAGCCGAAGGCGGATACTGCCACCGGCGCGAAGATCGAGACGCAGGCCCGTGTGCTCTTTAACGATCGTCCGCCGCAGGATACGCTGAAGATTTCCCACGTGGTCGATGGCGCCGCGCCAAAGAGCACGCTGATCGCAACGAAGCTGGGGAGCGGCTCCGACTACGAAGTGAAGTGGAACGCCGTTGATGAAGACGGCGGCTCGGGTGTGGAGGGTGTCACGATCTACGTGGCAGAGGACGGCGGTGAGTTCCGTATCTGGAAACAGCAGACGACCGAGACCTCGGGCGTTTACCAGGGCCGCGCGGGGCATACCTACGAATTCCTCGCACTGGCTACGGACAATGCTGGCAACCGGGAGAAACCGACATTCGGTCTCGCCGTGCCTGATGACGGTTCCGGCACAAATCTCGGCACCTTGCCGACCGCTCCGGGCGGGCTCCCGCAGGGTCCGGCTCCGCAACCGACCGGCCCCTCCACGAATCCGATCTTCGTGGAGGCAGGGCAGAATGTCCCGAGCCTGCAGCCCACGACGGGTGCAAGTGACTTCGACGTTGTCCTGCGTCCGTTCAACGCCAAGGTATTTGCTACCGGCATCGCACAGAGCCACGGTGGTGTGGGACCGATGGCGATCGCAATCCGTCCGGATGGCTCCGCGATTATCTCCGGCGGAGCTGCGCGCAATCAGCTCTTCAGCGTCTCTGTTCAGGGCGGCGCCGTAGGGGAAGCGTTTGCCACGCTGCCGTACCCGATCTTCGATCTCGCTTTCGACGCACAGGGCGGACTCTGGGCAGCCACAGGTGGCGGCCCGCTGCTCCAGCTCGATCCAGTGACAGGCCAGATCATCGGCGAGTATGGCGACGGCCTCACGCAGTCGCTCGCGATCCAGCCGACAACCGGCAAGGTCTTCGTCTCCTCCGGAGCGGGCATCGAGGTATTCGATCCCGTCACGCAGACCTTCTCGCACTTCAGTGATGTGCGGGTTGGTAACCTCGCGTTCTCTCCGCAGAACGGACAGCTCTGGGCCGCTGCATGGCCGGAGCGTGGGGATGTTGTGCGCTTCGATAATCAGGGCAAAGCCGAGACCATGCTCCGCTTCGACACGCCGGTGGATTCCATCGCGTTCGGACCCGCGGGTAGCGCGCTCGATGGACTGCTCTTTGTCTCGGCAAATGCTGGAGCTACCAGTGACAGCAGTGCGCTGACGATGGTCGATCTCGCGACGCTGAACCGTGTGGCGATTGGCACCGGCGGCAGCCGTGGCGATGTGGTGAAGACGACCGCCGATGGGCGGATCTTCCTCAGTCAGTCCACGCAGGTCGATGTCCTGTCCCTTGCGCTCGCTCCGAAGGTGATCGGCAGCAATCCTGCCGATGACACGCTCGTTATTCTGCCGCGTGGCAGCATCACGCTCCGGTTCGATCAGCCGATGCACGTGGGGCAGCCGGGCGATGCGTCGTCCGTACTGAACCCGCTCAATTACCAGCTCCGCCGCTCATCCGGTGGTACGGTGCCGGTACAGTCGGTTTCGTACGATGCGAATACTAACGCGGTCACCCTCTTCTTCGACGCGCTCGATCCGGAAGGTTACGAGCTGACGGCGTCGTCGCTGCTTCGCGGCGCAAACGGGCTGCAACTCCAGAACGCGTACAGCGTGCAGTTCACAGCGGTGAACTACTTCGCGCCGTCGATCGAACTCCAGTTTGCCAACGCACGCTCCAATCGTGCCGCTGGTACGGTCTCCTACGACATCGTCCTCACCAACACGGGTGACTTCGATCTCCAGGCACCGCTCTCGCTGGTGCTCACTCCACGTGCGGGTGTGACCGCCGTTCCGGCAGGTGCGCAGTATGTTGCCGATAAGGGAGTCTGGCTGTTCGACCTGACCGAGGAACTCGGTGATGGCAAGCTGAGCCCTGGCGAGTCGCTGCCGCTACGCACGATCACGGTCACTGGCGTAACCGCAGGTTCCGCAGGCTTCGACTTCACCGTCTGGGCACTCTCGAAAAACGAGAAGCCGGTGATCGATTCGACTGCCGTAACTACGGCGGCGGTAGGACAGGAATACCAGTACCAGGTCTCTGCACAGGACCCCGATGGAATCTCGCTCGGTTACCTACTATACAAGGCTCCCGAGGGAATGAGCATCAACGCTGAGACTGGCTTGATCACTTGGACGCCGACAGCATCCAGCCCGGTTCAACCGACTGTTGTCGTACTCGTCTCGGACAGCCGTGGTGCGACCACCACGCAGGAGTTCAAGATCAATGTCTCCGGCGCAAATGGCGCACCGACGCTCGATTTGCTCCCGGCCACCATCAACGGCCGTGAGGGTGAACTGCTGGAGATTTCAATCGGCGCACTCGATCCGGACGGTGACGCTCTCACCTATTGGGTAGATAATCTGCCGCCCGGTGCAGTCTTCGATCCGGCCACACGCATCCTTCGCTGGACACCCGGACCGCAGGACGCTGGAACCTATCCAAACATCCGCTTCCTCGTTACGGATAGCATCAATACTGTCGAACGCACAACCACGCTGCTGATTGCTGCTGTCAATGACGCGCCAACATTCACCGCACCGGCTGACCGGACAATTCGTGAAGGCGATACTCTGCGGTTCCGCCTGGCTGCCTTCGACAACGAAGGTAACACGCTAACCTACACCAGCGGCAACCTGCCTGCGGGAGCAACGCTCGACCCGGCGACCGGCATCTTCGAATGGACCCCGTCCTTCATCCAGGCTGGTACCTATGAGATCCCGTTTGCTGTCAGCGACGGTCAGACTGCCACCACTGGCGTGACGAAGATCACCGTGACCAACGCCAATGGCGCGCCGGTCTTCGAAGAGGCGGACCTCTTCCAGGTTCTGGAGAACCAGCAGATTCGCTTCCGCATCTTCGCTGTCGATCCTGACAATCCGTCGTTCGAACCGATCGAGCGGGATCCGGATGGTTCACTCACCATCACGGAAGAGAATCAGCCAACTGTCACCTACACCGTGACCGGTCTGCCTGCCGGAGCATCGTTCGATGCAGAGACAGGTTTCTTCGAGTGGACCCCGGGCTATGCAGCCGCCGGTGTTTATTATGTAACCTTTACCGCCACCGATACCGGTGACGGTACGGGAGTGAATGCCCAGTCTTCGGTGACTGTTCCGCTCCGCGTGCTGAACAACAACCGCGCACCGGAGATTGCGGAGATCAGTAACCGCACGATCAACCGCGGTGATGTCCTTGAGATCACGGTCAACACGACCGATGCCGATGGAAATCAGCTCGTCCTCACAGCCAAGAGCGGACTGCCGTTCTTTGCTCTGCCTTCATGGGCTACGTTCACTGACAACGGTGACGGTACCGGCGTGATTCGCTTCACCCCGGGCGAAGGCGATCGCGGCAACTATACGTTTACCATCACTGCGACCGACAATGGTGACGGTGGTGGTGAGGGAACGGTTCTCTCGGACGAGGTGACGTTCGTTGTGACGGTCAACTCGCCGAATGAAGGACCGAAGCTCGAATATATCGGTGATCGTATCGCGATTCCGGGCCAGGAGTTGCAGATCCTCCTGAAGGCAAGCGATCTCGACCAGGACGCGCTCAACTTCAGCGCCATCGGGCTTCCGACCGGTGCCGTGATTGAGCCGGGCTCCGTCTATGGCACGGCTCTGCTCAGGTGGACTCCGCCTGAAGGTGAAACCGGGACCTTCGACATCACGGTCATCGTCCAGGATAGCGGAAACGGTGTGCCTGCGAATGTCGCCTCAGCGCAGCAGACCTTCTCCATCGTCGTTCAGGCACAGAACAGCGCGCCGGTGCTGAATGAAATCGGCACGCAGACTCTCGTCGAGAATCAGCAGTACACGCTTAATCTGGGCGCAACAGATCCGGATGGTGATTCGCTCGTGTACAGCGCTACGAACCTGCCATCCGGCGCTGTGCTTGATCCGCAAACTGGTGTGCTGACCTGGAAACCGAACATCTTCCAGGCGGGCATCTATGAGAACGTCACAGTTTCCGTCACCGACGGAAACAAGACTGCCTCGCGCACGTTCTCGATGGTGGTCACAAACCTGAACCAGGCGCCGACGCTGGTTCCGCTGCCGCTTCAGTCCGGCCGCGAAGGAGCGCCGATGCAGTTCACGCTCACGGGAGCGGACATCGACGGTGACTCGATCACCTACTCGCTCATCTCCGGCCTGCCGCAGGGCGCGAAGTTCAATCCAACCACCGGCCTGTTCCAGTGGACGCCGACCTACGATCAGGCGGGCGAATACACGATCCGCTTCGGGGTTCGTGACGTCCAGGGGCTCGTGGACCAGAAGGATGTTGTCGTCCGTGTCGATAACATCAACCGGCCGCCGACCCTTACCTCCTCGCATCATCAGGCAATCCTCGGAAAACGGCTCGCCTTCATCCTCACGGGGGCTGATCCCGACACGGGAACATCGCTCGTGTACTCGGCTGCAGGGCTGCCGGAGGGTGCGGCTTTCGATACCTCGACAGGCGAGTTCGTCTGGACGCCGGGACCGGGTCAGGCGGGCGAGTATGTCGTGCTGTTCAGCGTCTCCGACGGTGAGCAGACAGCGGTGAAGTCCGTTGTCATCAATGCGGTAGTCAATCCTGAGTTGCCGCAGGTCGTTATCGAGCTGACACCAAGCTTCCCGGCAGTGCCCGGACAGAAGGTGCTCATCCATGCCGCCGCTAGCAGCGTGGCTCAAATCCAGAACCTGCAACTTCTCGTGAACGGTACTCCGGTCACGCTCGACGCACAGGGACGGGGCGAGTTCATCCCGAACACGACGGGGCTGTTGAAGCTCGAGGCGATCGCGACCGATGTGGATGGCTTGGTTGGAAGTACCGAGAGCACGCTCATGGTGCGTGATCCGCAGGATGTCTCCGCTCCGGTGGTTGCATTCGACTCTCTTGCAGGCAGCGTTCTGACGGGTGGCGCCGATCTCCTCGGCACCATCAGCGACGCAAATCTGCAAGGCTGGAAGCTGGAGATCGCGCCGCTCAACACCAACAGCTGGACCGTGCTCGCAACCGGAGCCACGACGCACACCCGAGGTGTGCTCGCGCATCTCGACGCCGCGGCGCTGGAGAACGGCTTCTACCAGATCCGCTTGAGCGCCACCGATATCGGCGGACGCACCAGCAGCACCGTTGCATCCTTCGAGGTCAATAGCGCAACCAAGGCTCTAGGCTACAGCCGCACCGAGACCGACCTGACGGTCACGCTCGGGACGGTGACACTGGACCTGACACGCGCCTACAGCTCGCTTGGCAGAAATAACGCCGGTTCGTTCGGCTACGGCTGGAGCCTGCTCGGTCGTGACGTGAACGTTGTCACCAACGTCCCGCTTACCGGAAACGAAGTGTCGGGCGAGTACAATCCGTTCAGGGCTGGAACCCGCCTCTACCTCACACTGCCCACGGGCGAACGTGTCGGCTTTACCTTCGCGCCGGAGCGTCGCCAGATTGTCGGCAACGCTGACTACTACACACCTGCGTGGGTAGCGGACACAGATAGCGGATGGACCCTGCAGTCCGTCTCTGCATTCCTCTCGCGTGCCGGCGATAACTTCTATGACCTGAAGACCGCCCAGCCGTACAACCCGGCAGCCGGTACCTTCTCAGGTGCCGAGTACACCCTCACGGGGCCGGACGGCACCGTGTACGAGATCAGCAGCAAGCGCGGTGTGACCCAACAGATCGCACCGGATGGTACACGTCTGCTCTACACGAGCGCGGGTATCCTGAATCTCACGACCAAGGAAGCGGTGCATTTTGGTGTCGATGGAGATGGCCGGATTACCTCGATCATCACACCGGATGGCCGCTCGATGATCTACGGCTACGAAGCCGGTAATCTCACGAGCGCCCGTGAGCTGAGCACTGGTGCAACGAGCCGCTATGGCTATGACGCTGCCGATGTTCACCTTCTGAATGTCGCCACGAGCACATCCGGTGGTGAAGCGATCCGCTTCTCGCCGGGACCGGTGATCACTCCGATTGCGAGCGATCTCGGCTCCGCAGTGGTGTTCAACGGTCAGGCGAAGAATGGAACCCTTGCTGCCGGCAACAAGGCGCTGCACACCTTCAGCATCCGCGGAACGGAACTCCGCTCCACCGCGAATAGCGGGACTGTGCTGATCGCTGTGCGCATCGACACGGCTGGCGCGTTCGCAGCGGCTCTGCCGTCGATTGCCGGGCTGAACCCGCTGGTCTCACGGATCGATAACCAAGGTGCCTTTGCGGTTTATGCAATTGATCGCGCCGGCTTGCAGTTGATCGAGGTTGCTGGGGCGAACGCCACAGCGACGGGTGATTACTCGCTGACGGTCTCTGTAGTTGGCGATGTGAATGGCGACGGAAATGTCGATGGCACGGATGCTCAACTCCTGAGCAATGTGCTGGGGCGGAACTCCGCTCAAGCTGGTTACTCGTCTGCTACCGACCTGAATCGGGACGGCTCGATCAATCAGACAGACATGCAGCTGCTTGCTGCACAGTTCGGATTTGCTGCGAACCAGACTCCGGTGGCGGTTGGAACCTCCGTAGGCACACATCGGGATCTGCCTGTTGCGATTGACCTCAGCACACTTGTCAGTGACGCCGAAGGTGACCGGATCAATTACCTGATCTCCAACGTCCAGAACGGCACTGCCGTATTCTCCGGCGATGGACGTTCCGTGATCTTCACTCCGAATCCAGGCTACGCAGGACCGGCATCGTTCGAGTTGATCGCCGATGACGGATTCACTGCATCGGCACCGGTGACCGTTCAGGTGAACGTCAGTGCGGCGGAACTTATCGGTCTGAGACTCAACCTGCGCCGTCCGATGCTGAATGTCGGCGGCACGGTGAAGATCGAACTGGTTGCGGATTTCGCCGACCAGACAGGGGTGCCTGTACCGGCTTCGTACCTGACATTTACCTCGACTGATCCGTCGATCTTCAGCGTCTCGGATAGCGGTCAGATTACCGCGCTCCGGAGCGGCTCCGCTGCGGTTGTCGTCTCCCGTGGCGATATCCAGACCGCCACCGTGGTACGAGTTGGATTGCCGCAGGATGCAATGGAAGCGCTGCTGCTCCAGCAGGGCATCCGCGTGAATACCACGAACGTGCTGCTCGATGTTGATGGTGGCGTGCAGCAACTCCATGCCGCGCTGCCGGACTTCACGGATGTCACCGCTGCAAGCACCGGCACCCGCTATTTCGTGGGAAATCCCGATGTTGCGGAGGTCACTCCCGATGGCAAACTCATCGCCAAGGGCATCGGTCAGACCACGGTCGTGATCGTCCACCGCAACATGGAAACAGTGGTGCGAGTGCAGGTCGGCTCAGCATTGGAGAACGGCGCGACGGTTGGAGTCGACGGCGGTATCGTCCAGAACGCCGAGGGTTATCAGAACGCCATCCCGGGACGGGCGCTCCGTGCGGATACCACGGTGAGCCTCACACCGATTGCTGAGCCGAATACCACGTTGCCGCTGCCGGCCCCGTTCCAGTTTGCTGCTGCGTTCCAGCTCGACATGGGAGCGAACCCGCTGCTCTCACGTCCGCTCTTCGAGATCCCGGTTGCGAATGGAATTCCGGCCGGCGGACGTGTTGTCCTCATGCGTGTGGATAGCGTGCCGGATGCACAGGGGAATCCTGTCCTGAGCTTGGCCCAGATGGATTTCGGTGTTGTCGGAGAGGATGGTATCGCTCGTATCTCGACTCCGCTCCCGACAACCGGCGCGCGTGTCTCGGGTGAGTACATCATTGCCTACGCTCCGGAAGATCAGATCGGCACGGTGGTGCTGAAGCCGGAACTGCAGAATGGGCTTTCACTCGCCTCGCGCGGGTTTACTGCCGACGCAACGTTTGAAATCCAGCAGTCCGGGACGGGTAATGCCGCTCTGCAAGGAACCGGTAGCGGTGGACTCTCCGGATCCTCGAACGATCGAGTGATCGACCTGCGCCATATGAAGATGATGGCCTATGCAGGAATTGATCTCTTCAACTTCTACCCAACCGGAGACCTGATCCCGGCCAGTGGTGAAGATCTGGTTGCAGGCTTACCCGGTGCAGCGTTCCAGGCGTACAACGAATCCGTTCCGCTCAAGGATGCCCTCGATGCGTATGCGAAGGCCGAGATGGGGCTGGACGATTTCCGTCAGGCGGAGATCGATGCGATCGAGAACGTGAAGGGCGCGTTCTTCGGCAACAATCACGCCATGTTCATGGCGACCATCGCCATCGTGCCGATGGTGATGATGCTGCCGGACTACATCGTGGAGATTGAGTTCACCGAGATTCCACGCGCTCAGGAGCTGCCGTCCAAGACGGCGATGGGTGTGCAGATTGATCCGGGGCAGACATCGAAGTTCTCCACTCCGATCAACAACTCCACTCCGCCGCTTCCGGGGCAACCGGTGATCGCTCAGATCGACGTAGGCGTTTCCACCTTCGGCAGCAGCAACAAGCCGGCGGTAACCTTCACTGGTCTCTTCGGTGAAAACGTGGCGGATCTCACGGTGATTTTCCACGACGCCAAGCGCGGCGAAGTGAAAGTCGGCGGCTCCGATCTGATGCTGAGTGGCGACGGGCAGCAACTCACCGCTGCAGTGCCCGAGGATGTCATCCTTGGCCTTTCCACGATCGAGATTGTGCGTCGAATTGAAGTTTCGCCGGGTGGATTCATCTCCCTCCCGATCGAGATGCGCAGTGCACCGGCAATGGTGCAGGCTACGAATGCCTACATCTTCTCGGCCCTCGGCATCGGTAATGCCCTGAATACCGGTAACGGTTTCGAGTATCAGCAGGTCGGTGTACTGAACGCTAATACCGGCGAATTGGCAGCCCGGATCTCGCTGAAGGATACAAACCCGACGGACAGCATCCGGCCCGGTGCTCGCGCGATCGCGATGAGCCGCGACGGTACACGTGCATACGTGGCGCTCGAGAATACCGGTGAAATCGCCGTGGTCGATGCGATGACGTTGCGCGGTATCAACGTACATCCGGAGTCCGGCTTCAGCGACGACTGGCACATCAAGCTTCCAAACGGCGCAAAGCCGTACGGTATGGCTGTTGATCGCACGAACTCCTACCTGTTCGTCACCGATAGTAACGCCGACAAGAACCACAACGGGTACGTTTATGTTGTGGACATCAACCCGTCCTCGCCGACCTACCATGAGGTAGTCCGCACGGTGAAGGTCCGCTCACAGGCGATCAACGTGCAGGAAGGTGCTGAGCCCGTTGTTGCCAACTTGATCGGTTTACGCGGGCTCGATGTTTCGCTGGATAACCGCCGTCTCTACATCGCGGCGCCTGCACAGACTATGTTCAGCCGCGGTGGTGAAGATGGTGGACCGAATGGCTCTGTCATCGTGCTCGATCTCGACGCGCTCCGCGAAGACATCGCCACCCGTGGAGTCGATCTGCTCCGCCAGAGCGGTCAGCAGATCGATGTGCAGTTCCACTTCGACGCACTGGATATTACCTCCATTCGTACTTCGCGGTTAGGAGCAACAACCGAACGTACGGAGTACGAAGGTAAGGAGCCGACCAACATCCTCGTCACTCCGGAAGGCGTGCTCATCACCGACCGCCGGAGCGACTACACAGGCGTTGCTCTGTGGAAGGATCAGGAAGTCTTCCGTGGCCCGACGGGCAAACGCGTGCTCGAAGTTGAGGTGCGCTACATGGATCTGATCCTCGGCAGCGGTCTCGACGCCTTCGACGTGAACAATGCCGTCGGCGTAACCGTAACCCCGGACCTGAAGTACGCATTTGTCACCGGCTACAACCGCTACATCCAGGGGCAACCGTCGCATGACTTCGCCATGCACCCCGGCAAGGAGGTCGGAGGCAACGTCGGTATCATCCGCAATCCGTTCAACATCGATGGCTTTGGCGACCCAGGATTGGTGGCGGCGACTCAGCCGATCGAGGCGAACTTCCCTGACAACCTCGTGTTGTCAGCCGATGGAAGCCAGCTCTTCGCCGCATACCAGACGCTCAAGTCTGTCTATGTCTTCGACGTAAACAAGATCCGTGAGATCGTGGAGACCAGCGATCCGGTGGCCCTCCTTGTTCGCCCGATTGAGACATTTGTGGGCAGTCCGGATGAAGTCCGGAGCATTGTGACCCCGGGCGGACTGCCGCGCGGTCTCGCGACACAGCTCGTGTACCTCTCTGCGGAAGGTCCTGATATCCAGGTGGAAGAGTTCGAGCCGCAGGCAGTCGAACCGGGTGAAACCTTCAAGATCAAGTACAAGGTCAGTATCGAAAACCCCGAGCGCCTGCCCGCGGGCAGCAACTGGGTTGAAGAGCTCTGGATCACTGACGACGGCATTGTCGACGGCGTCGGCTACGAGCGCCTGCTTGGTGCTGCTTCGTTCGAAACGGACGGCGAGCACGAACTCGGCGGAACCATGCCGCTCCTGAGTGAGCAGTTTGATCCGGCTTCAGTCCCGGGCGGGATGAAGTGGGTGCTGCGCGTCAACCCGCAGCAGAGCTTCGTTCGCGAGGGCGACACGGATAACAACCTGGCTATCGTGCCGGTGGAATGGGCCGCCCCTGACCTCCAGGTGGAGGAGCTGAAGGCTAACGTCCCTGTCTTTGGAGAGCACCTGGGTGAGCTGAAATACACGGTGAAGAACGCCGGTGATCGCGACACTGCCGCAGGCAAGACTTGGACCGAGCAGGTCTGGATCGGCACCGATGAA
>CBINJX010000050.1:0-12256 GCA_966251085.1 uncultured Verrucomicrobiales bacterium | reverse complement strand
CTGAGAATGCGCCTTTGGCGGTTGAAAGGAGCCGGGAACTGCCGGCTGGAGGAACTTTCTTTGCGCCTTCACGCGCCTCGCCCGTTGGGGGCTCCTCAACAGGATGCACTTTCCTGAGGTCGAGGAGTCCGCATGGGAAAGGGCATGTTCCGCAGGCCGGAGACGAACACTCATCGTTTACCGGAATATACAACACCGAAGTTGCACATTTCGACTTTGTGAGCACGGTACAGCGCCTCAACGCGCCACTCGTGACAGCTGTACAAGCCTCCATCCCTGAAGCCCTTGCTCCCGATCTACACTTCAGAATGCGAGGCACACTGCATTCGCATGAGCTTGAGCGGCAATTCCGGCAATCCCGGTTAAAAGAAGACCTTTCAGCGGCAAAGATCGTCCTCGTCGTTACAACGTGCGGAGTGCTCACGTTCACCCTCAACGATCATCGCCTCTTTGGGAATTCCACCCTGTTCTTCATTCTCATTGGCATCCGTTTCGGCCTGTTCGCGCTCTCTATTGCCGTGTGGATGAAGCTGAAGTCGGCGACTCGTCAATTGTTTCCGGAAAAGTTCGATCGCGCACTTCTGGTTTGGGGAATTATACTGGCGTTGAGCCAAGGCTTCGTGGGCTACACCCGTCCCGCAAGCTACACCACGCATTTTCTGGTTCACCTGTTCACCGTCATTCTGACGTACTGCGTGATGCCGCTCCCGATGCTGAAGCAGACGGTTCAAGCGATCCTCATGAGCCTTGGGATGATCGTTTGCATGACGATCAAACCGCCTTCAGATGGACTCACCGCGTCGGCGCTCACTTGGACATTGATCTCCGGGAATGTGCTCGGAGCCTGTATTTCACGTCAGTTAGATCGCTCACGCAGGATGCATTTCCTGGCATTGCAACGCGAAACTCAGGCACGCATCGGTTTGGAATCAGCACTAGCCGAACTGCGAACGCTCCGCGGTATCATTCCAATCTGCGCCCATTGTAAGAACATCCGCGATGACGCCGGCTCCTGGCACCGCCTAGAAGAATACATCAGCAATCATTCTGACGCGGAGTTCTCCCACGGCATCTGCCCGCCGTGTATCGAGAGGTATTATTCGGAGAGTTGAGAGCCGCGCACTGGCAGATCGGTACGGGGCAGTGTGGCGAGGCTGGGGCTGCTTACTGGCTTCTGAGCACTGAGCACTTTCTACCCGCCTCACGCCCCCGTGCGCCCTGCGAGGCTGGCAACCATTGCGAGCAGCTCCGCTGGCTCGACTGGCTTCGGCACATGCATCTGGAATCCCGACATGATCGCCCGCATGCGATCCTCAGCGCGTGCATAGGCAGTCAGGGCCAGCGCCGGAGTAGCGCCCCCCTGTTCTGCAGGTAGCGCACGGACACGACGGATCAGTGCATAACCATCCTCACCGGGCATACCAATATCGCTAACAATCACGTCCGGCTTTTCGACTCGAATCAGCTCCATGGCTTCTGCCGCGGAGCCCGCCGTGCGAACCGCCGCATCACAGTCCTCGAGCAGACGTTTTACCAAAGTTCGTGCATCCGGCTCATCATCTACCACCAGGACTTTCACCCCGTGAAGCCGAAGGCAGGAAACCATTTCCATGGAAATTGGAGCGCCCTCCCGAGGATGCTGGCGTTCTTCATCTGGTACGGGTTCGGACTGAAGAACCGTTAGCGGCAGTGCAACCGTAAAGGTCGTACCAAACCCCGGGCCTACGCTCTTCACACGCACCGAACCGCCGTGCAACTCAACCAACTGTTTGACGATCGCGAGCCCGAGCCCGAGGCCGCCATGCTGACGAGTCGTCGAGGCATCCGCCTGTCGGAACCGGTCGAAGACATGAGGGAGGAACTCCGGTGAAATGCCTTCTCCGGTATCGATGACACTGACTTCCAAGTGCGAATTGACTCGTTCGAGCACTACCTGCACCCGACCGCCTCGAGGGGTAAACTTCACTGCGTTGCTCAGCAGATTCCAGAAGACCTGTTGCAGCCTGTTAGGATCACCGCTCACCGGCCGGGCAAAAGGATCGAGAACCGCAGCCAAACGAACGCCTTTCGCCCCAGCGGCAGGCCGAACGGTCTCAATGGCCGCCTCCACGATGGGAGCAAGCTCAACCCGCTGAACGTCGAGCCGGACCTTGCCGGAGATGATTCGGCTCATGTCCAAAAGATCTTCGATGATCTTGGTCTGCGCGCGAGCGTTCCGCTCGATGACCTCCATTCCCTGGGTGACATCCTCCGCGGTGGGGTTGTGGCGGAGCAGACTGGCCCATCCCATGATCGCGTTGAGTGGTGTACGCAATTCATGGCTGAGGGTCGCGAGGAACTCATCCTTCATGCGGCTCGCCCGCTCGGCCTCGCTCCTGGCCGCGCGCTCGCTGGCGAGGAGCTGCTCCCGCTCCGCATCCGCGCGCTTACGATCCGTGATATTGCGGCTCGTCCCGGCAACCAACTCTACCGCTCCATCCGCACCCACGACAGGCGAGAGGATGTATTCGAAGAAACCACTGATTCCGAGGGGACTGGTATAAGGAGTCTCGGCCATCAGCGATTTGCCCGACTCAAATACCCGATCGACATTCTCTCCAAGTGAAAGCTCGACTTCGGGCGAGTACCTCAGCTCGGGCATACTCTTTCCAAATGCGTCCGCTGCAGAGAGTCCCCACAGCTCAAGCAGGGCCTTGTTGGCGTAGATGAACCGCTTCTCCCGGTCGAAAATAAATACGTAGTCTTTGATCGCGGATAGCGCCGTATCAAAAATCCGCGCCTGCTGCTCGAGTTGTCGCTCGGCCGTCTTCTTCTCGGTGACTTCTACACCATGAGCGAAAATCCCGGACACCACCCCTCCCTCATCTCGCATCGGCTGATACACCACATCGATGAAACACTCCACCAGGGGATGCCCCGGTTCACGCTGCAGCCAGACGGACAAGTCACTTCCAATGAACGGCTCACCGGTAGCGTAAACCCGGTCCAGGATTTCGAAGAATCCCTGCCCATCGATCTCCGGCAGAGCTTCCCTGGCCGGCTTGTGAAGAATGTCCCGATGACCCACGAGCTGGTAATATCGCTCGTTCACCAGCTCGAAGACATGATCCGGCCCCTGCAAAACGGCCAGGAAGGAAGGTGAACGCTGGAATACCTCGGTCAAACGGGCGCGCTCGATTTCCAAGCCTGCCGCAATCTGGCTTCGCGCAGCGGCGAGGTCCTGTTCTACCTGTCGCTGAGCAGTGACATCCCGGCAGACTTTTGTAAATCCGCGCAAGGCTCCGGATGCCTCATGCATCGGTCGAATGAAGCCGCTCGCAAAAAAGCGCGTCCCGCTCCGGTTTTGCGACCAGCGCTCATACTCCACCCGTCCCAAGGTTCGGGCCTTCTCCAAATCCTGGTGAGGCATTCCGGCGGCCTGATCTTCCGGCGTGTAGAGAGTCGCGAAAGTGCGCCCAAGGATTTCAACCGAGGAGTACCCAAAAATCTTCTGAGCGCCGGCATTCCAACTCGTCACTCGCCCCTCCACATCGATCGTCATGATGGCGTAGTCGGTAACGCTTTCGAAAACCAGCGACAGATGCTCCTCGCGTTCCTGCAGCGCCTGCCGGGCCCGCTCCTGCTCGGTGATATCTTCGACAGTCGCCAACAACAATGTCGGCTGAGCGCGGGCATCCCGGATGAGCGACAAATTGACTCGGGTCCATACGATCTCACCGTCCTTACGCAGATACCGTTTATTGTAGCTGGTAGTAGATAGATCTTCCTCACGCAGGGTGCGGATGGCGTCTACATTTTTCCCCCGATCATCAGGATGAGTAATGTGGTGAGATGTCTGCCCAGTGATCTCCCCGGCGGAGTGTCCCACGATCCGGCAGAACGCCTCATTCGCATAGGTAATGACCCCCAACAGATCCGTAAGAACCAATCCGATGCCAGACTGCTCAAAAGCCGCGCGCACCCATTGATCGGTCGCTTGCACGTTATCGCTTCCAGCCCCACTTGAAGCTTGGGACGAATCAAGACTCATGTGTTCGGTGTTTTGGGCGATATTTCATCCGTCGTAAATCGCCATTGCGGAGCGAGGGAGGACGGTTCAGGCAATCTCCTTTACTCGCTATTGTAGTCTCCATCAGGAGGCGAGCCGTGCAACTCCCCATCTGTCCTCGCCTTGGATGTCGTATTCGGAGGAAAAGCTGGAGTTCTGGACATTGCATCTGCGCGCTTAAAACGGACACAGAGAGGCACTTGGATGTGATGAACCTGCCCCCGCTCTGGAGCACCAACTCGCATTCTCATGAGTCACTGCACAAGCATGCGTGATGATTGATACGCGCGGGATTGCGTTTGCAGCTCGAGCCGGTTCACTGGACGCAAGTATGATCCGCAAAGCCTTCGTCATGTCACTGCATCCCGGTGCCGAAGCCGAATACGAGCGCCGGCACAACCCGATCTGGCCGGAACTCCAGTCTATCCTCGCCGCTCACGGCGTCCGCTCGTATTCAATCTTTCTCCACCGCGAGACGCACCAACTCTTTGCATATGCGGAAATTGAAGACGAAGCGCGTTGGGAAGCGATCGCTCAAACCGATGTTTGCCGCCGATGGTGGGAATACATGCGGGAGCTGATGGCTGTGAACTCTGATAATAGTCCCGTTGCGATTTCCCTGCAGGAAGTTTTCCACTTGGGCAACACGACTACGTAGAAGAGTTTCCACTCGTCTTCATCTTTCGGACGCCAACAGGACGGTGGTGGCTGGATTGAAGAGATTACCAAGCATTCGGACTGGGGATCTGAATAGATCGGTCCCGCTACTGATCCCGGAGTCACACGTTCACTTCCCGAAGGGGACAGATAAGACAATCCCGTTGAATACAGGATTGGAGGCGGGGGCGGGAATCGAACCCGCGAATACAGCTTTTGCAGAGCCGGGCCTTACCACTTGGCTACCCCGCCGTCGCGTGAGAGGTTTTCAGTTACTTTAACTTCCCGGTTTCGTCAACGGGTGATTTGTTCTGACCGCAAATTTCTTTTCGGATGACCGCGATCTTGCGGTCACGTTCCCGCCCGGCGGCCTGCGGCGCAGCCGCGCTACCGGGCCGACTGATTGCGGGGATGCAGCATGAAAATCCCCCTCCGCTCATTTCTTCGGCACCCCAAGAAATTCCAATACCTCCGCATTAAACTCCTCCGGTTGCTCCCACATGGGATTGTGCCCTGCCTTGGGGAGGACGCAGAGACGACTGTGAGGGATCAGGTCGCAGATTTCGGTAGCGCGGACGGGGGGGAGAATGCCGTCATGTCTGCCCCAGACAACGAGGGTCTCGGCTTGGATCCGGGGAAGTTTTGGACGGAGGTCGGAGGTTACCAGGTCCCGAGCAGCAGTGAACAGGAGCCGTGGGCCGGTACGCCAGGCGTCCTGGAGGAGGACGGGGACGAGGGTCGGTGAGAAATGGGGGGCTTTGATGACGAGGTGTGGAAGCGAGAGCGGGAGACGCGCTCGGGGGAATAATGCAGCGGGATTTACGAGAATGAGTTTGTCGATCAGCTCCGGTGCGTCAGCAGCGAGAGTGGCTGCGATCGCGCCGCCCATGGAGTGGCCGATGAGGGAGGCGGATTTGAGTCCGAGTCGGCGCATCCAGAGGGAAATCCGGTGCGCGGCCTCGGGAAGGAGGAAATGGCGACGGGATTCCGCCGGCTGATACTCGATCAGGTCGAGCGCATATACGCGAAAGTGCCGGGAGAGGGAGGGAATGTTGTGAAGCCACCAGCGCACGGAGCCGGAGAGCCCATGGATCAGGATAAGCGGAGTCCCCTCTCCTGCCATCATGTAGCGGACAATGCCTCGCTCGACACAGAGTTCCTTCCATTCGCCCTCGGGGTCGGAAGGCAGCCACTTCATGGGGAGCCGGTTGAGAGTTGAGGGTTGAGAGTTGAGAGCCCCGCGGTGGCAGATCGGAGATCTTGCCTGTATTCGTCACCGTGGCAAAAGGTCATGGCCGGCACTTTGCCAGAATATAACCTCCTCAGGCCGGGACAGGTACAAACTTCCGGCGGAGACCCGAGTGCCGTTTCTCGATTCATGCCTTCAATTCGGAGCGAGTTACTGAGGTGATGAAGTTGCGAATGGTTTCCGCAGTCAAAGCCGGGTGTGTGTAGTGGACACAGTGCCATCCGGGCAAGATACGAAGTTGCCCCGCGGACAGCATTTCGGTGACCTGCCGAACCCACGGTTCGGGTGCACTCGGATCGTTCTCGCCATGCACGACAAGGGTCGGCTGCGTCACACGCGGTAGTCGCTCTTCGATCCGGTCCCGGAGCATGTGAAAAATCATCGCCCAGATGCGACGGCAGCCTGCTCGCCATTGGTCCAAGGCATGATTCATCCAGAGCTGCATCGGCTCATGTGGCGCATCCCAGATGATCCGCCACGCCTGGCTCCAGAATCCCGCCGCATTTGCATCTACCGTGGGGCCGATGAGGGTGAGCGTACGGATACGCTCCGGTGCCTCGATCGCCATGACGGTCGCGATTTGGCATCCGAGGGAGTTCGCTACCAGATGGCACTCACCGATTCCGGCGACATCCATCCATCGCAGGAGTGCATGTGCCATCTGGGGTACATTGAGCGCCTTTTCCGGTCCCTCGCTCAAGCCAAACCCGGGCTGATCCGGCACGTACACGGTCGTGTCTTGGGCAAGGCATTCCGCCAGCGGAATGAGGTATAGACTGGAAATCACCAGCCCGTGGACGAGCACGACCGGAGCACCCGGCTTTTCCTCCTTTGATCGACGGCAATGGATCTGCCAGCCATCTATAGCCGTCCAGTGACTTTCCAGGCGCGATGGCACGCTCCAGCCCCAGTCCCGGACAAACTCGGGTAGAAGCGTTCGGCGGCAGGGCTGATGCGGGGCACGGGGATCCATTACAGGTTCACCCGTAACATCGGATTCCGGCCAGAAGATGGGCTACCCGAGGTAGTTGAGGGTTGCAGGGTGACGAACGCACACCGGCGGATCGGAACCGGGTTCGGTAGAGGTACCGGAAAAATTGTGACCTTTAATGTACCCTCCCGGCAGTAGGCCGCTCGAAGCGTCATATTTTTTCCTCCGTCGTCCAGGGTTGCCTCTCTTGAGCCCGCTCCTGAGCGAGAGAGATGAATGCCCCGGAGATTTTCGAAATGCCCCCGATAATGCTTTGGACATCTCGCGAGATACGTTGGGTATCATGCGATGATACCTGCTCCATCACGCATGATGTCCCGAGTATCTCAGGTGATCTCTGGAGCATCATGCGATGATACTTCACGGATCATGAAATGATATCTGGAGTATCACGCGTGATACCGGGGGGATCAGGTGATGATCGCTGGGCGATCACGCGAGATCGGCTGGGCATCAGGTGATGATACCCAGCGCATCTCGCGAGATGCGCCAGAGATCACGCACGATGCGGCGGGGATCACGGGAGATGCACAGGGCATCACGATTGATGCACCGGATATCTCGTAAGATGCGTGAGATATCATGCGTGATGCCGCAGGGATCACATGAGATGAGCAAGATATCAGGTGAGATGCGCCAGCGATCTCACGGGATGCAGGAGCTATCTCCAGAGACACCCGGCGGGTTTCTTGTGATTGCCTGAGTAATTCCGGGGATGCGCAGCGCATGGCTCCTGATCCATGCGCACTCGACAACGCTTCCCATCACTACCGGCGATAAGGCGATTCTAATGCCTCTTTGCGGCCCGTCCCAGTCTTCCAGTCCGCCGTCCCTTACGCAAACGCCACAAACTCCCCGGTGTATTCCGCCGCGAGGGCGCCCTTTTCTTCCATGGTGGCCTTCAGCTCCAGACGCGCCTTCCGTTTGGCAGCGAAGTTTTTCTTAAACTCCTCCAGATCTGCCAACGGAGGACGATGACAGGATGCGCGGAGTTCCCCCTCCACCGCGCGGCGGTACGACATGGAACTCTCCCGGACGACGATATGGGCGTTCTCGTCCTGCAATTCGAGCCATAGCCAGCCGTAGCAACTGAGTGTCGCCAAGGCATGGAGACTTCCGCCGAAGGCGGTGTTGAGATGGTTGTGATTCGGCTCCAGCGGCGCCGTGAGCGTCAGCGTATTACCATCATACGACTCCACGCGCACTCCCATGGCTCGGGTCAGCGGGATCTTCTCGTGAAAGAGCCGCTCTATATGGTCAATGGGCAGCATGGAGAGCCATGGGGTTCCGTGCGAAGAGATGGGTCAGTGGAACGTCGAGGGGCGGGTGCCGCTCCCAGCCCTGAAGGTCGAAGTGCCACCATTCGTACGGATACGGGATGAACCCGTGGCGGGCCATCGCACGCTCCAGCTTCAGGCTGTTGCTCGCCGCGCGAGCCGGAATACCGGCTGCTCCGCGGTGGGCGCGCTCGGTGAAATCGTCGAACCCGGTCGGCATCTGCAGCTCCCTTCCCTTTGCATCCACCAGAGTCACATCGACGGCAGTTCCGCGTGTGTGACGTCCCGCGTTCTTTGCAGGATTGGAAACGTAGCGCTCATCGCGGATCAGATCCCACATGCGCTGCTGCACATGATACGGCCGATAGCCGTCGAAGACCTTGAGTCCGAGCCCCTCCTTCTGGAGATCACGCTGGACGTTTACCAGAGCACGTGCGGTGTCTTCGTGCAGCCACACCGCCGGGAGCGGATAGAGCCGCTGGCCGGTGAAATTGTTTTCGGTGGCGTACCGCACGTCGAAACGCAGCGACGGGTCGACGGCACGGAGATTAACGAGTCGTCGCGCGGCCGGATGCTCCGGGTTTCGCACCGGCTTTGTCGCCGATGCGCACGCCGCAAAGAGCATGACCGCAAGTAAGATCCAGAGCAGGCGGAGAAAACGCATGCAGCGGAGCGTCACTTAGAAAGCAGTGTGGAAGCAAGGCGCGAAGAAGGTAATCAGCGATCCGTTTGAGCGACAAACATCTGCCACCGGCCCCCGAGGACGGCATCTTCCCTGAGTAATCGTCGGCGTTGACCGCTCTCGCGACCTCCTCGAACGGCCCGTATTCTGCTCGCAAACGAAGTACATATACGCTCTATCAATTCGAGTACACTCCCACATACCATTGGCACCTGGATGGACACTGCCTATTTGCCTCCAGTTACCTGTTAAGGCTGCAGCGCTCCCTGGATTTAATCACATCATGCAAGCTCTCCCCCGTCGCTCCTTGGTGTTGAATCGTACACAAGGGATGCTCTCTTAAGATCAAGAGATGCATATGGGTGTACCGCTTCGTGTACTACTTTTGGAGGATCGGGAGGAAGATACTACTTCCGTACGTGAGGAGTTGAGCAGGGCCGATTTTGCCCTGCAGCTTGCGCCTGCCCGGAGCCGTGAGGAGTACCAGCAGCTTCTGAACGAACAAGAGTTCGACATCGTGCTCGCATCCACCGATACGGCATCCTCCGTGGGATTCTCCGCGTTGGAAGATCTGCGGGGTACAAAGGCCGATATCCCGCTCATCCTGCTTTCAGCGGAGCTCGATGAAGAGGTGGCAGTCGATGCTGTGAAGCACGGGGCTGCCGACTATGTCGTCAAAAGCCGGCTCGGGCGTCTCGGCCGATGTGTCACTCGCGCCTTGCAGGAACGCAGGCTCGGAAAAAATGGCACCGGCAAGCCACACGCGGAGGAACCCACTCGCGGGCAAACGGAGCACACGCTGAATTACCAGAAGACGCTTCTGGAACTCACCGCTCTCGACAATGAGCATTTCGCCCCCACGCTCGAGCAGATCATCAAGGCGGATGCCACGGCTTTGAGGGTCGAGCGTGTCAGCTTTTGGGTTTTCCAAGGCGACTCGCTCCAGTGCGAGGTGCTCTACCGGAGCAGTCGCAATTTATGGGAATTTGGTCACGTATTGCGCAAACCCGATTTTCCGCGGTACTTTGAAGCCTTGCGCTGCCAGCCAGTGATCGCTGCACACGATGCTTGCAGCGATCCGCGGACTGCGGATTTCGCCGAGGAGTACCTGATTCCGACGGGAATCACTTCAATGCTGGATGTCCCCGTATGGCAAGGCGGCCGCCTGGCGGGTGTCGTCTGCCATGAACACGTCGGTCCTCCGCGCCACTGGGCCGCGGATGAACAGGCGTTTGCGGCGTCCATCGGCCATATGGTCGCGCTGGCGCTCGCTGAAAACGAACGCCAGATCGCCGAACGAGCGCGAAAGGATAGCGAGGAGCGGTTTCGTGTCACTTTTGACAAAGCAGCAGTCGGGATCGGTCACGTGAATTCCAACGGCCAATGGACCTGGGCGAACCAACGCCTGTGTGAAATCCTGGGCTATACGCGCGAGCAGATGCTCCGTCGCACGTGGATGGAGATCACGCACCCGGACGATGTGTCGGAATCGCTTCACGAGGCTGCCAAGCTCCTGAGCGGTCAGGTTGCCAGCATCTCATACGATAAGCGCTACCTGCGAGCGGATGGTTCGCCGATCTGGGTAAATGTCAGCACCTCCGTGCAGCGGGATCTGCGAGGTGAACCGGATTACTTGGTTGCCGTGATTCAGGAAATTGCAGACCGAAGACGCGCAGAGGAGCGTGTAGTGGAGCAATCGAACCTGCTCGACCTGACTCATGATGCCATCATCGTTCGTGATCTGGATGATCAGATCATCTTCTGGAATCACGGCGCAGAGAAACTCTACGGACTTCCTGCCTCGCGCGCGCTCGGACAGACCGAGAGCAATCTGCTGTACGCTGAGCCCCGCGCATACGATACAGCAAAACAGGAGGTGCTGAGCAGTGGCGAATGGCGGGGTGAGCTGCGCCAGCGGGCGGCAAGTGGCAAGGAGGTCGTGGTGGATGCACGCTGGATTCTTGTCCGGAACGAACACGGCGAGGCAAAGTCGATCCTGGCGATCAATACTGATATTACCGGGAAAAAGGTGCTCGAGGGGCAGTTTCTCCGGGCACAGCGGATGGAGAGTATCGGCACACTCGCCAGTGGGGTGGCGCATGATCTCAACAACATTCTCACCCCCATTCTGATGGCAGCTCCCATGCTCCGCGGCGACCTGCCACAGAACATGCGGGACTCACTCGTCAGCACGATCGAAACGAGCGCGCAGCGCGGCGCAGATATCGTTCGCCAGGTGCTCACGTTTGCGCGCGGTGTGGAAGGCAAGCGGCTCCTCATCCAGCCGAGTCATCTTCTCCGGGAAATGGAAAAGATCGCCGTTGAGACATTCCCGAAGGCGGTCATAGTCCGCAACCGGACGCCGCGCGACTTGTGGCCGGTGAATGGAGACGCAACGCAGCTTCACCAGGTGCTGATGAACTTGTGCGTGAATGCGCGCGACGCCATGCCGGAGGGAGGCGTGCTGACGCTCGAGGCGGAAAACTTCTCCCTTGATGAAAGCTACGCGGCAATGATCCCGGAGGCGCGTGTGGGCAGGTATGTCGTATTGAAGATATCGGATACCGGCAGCGGTATTCCCCGGGAGATCAGGGAGAGAATTTTCGACCCGTTCTTTACCACCAAGGATCCTGGCAAGGGTACGGGCCTGGGGCTCTCCACGGTTTCCGGCATCGTGCGCAGTCACGATGGATTTCTGAAGGTACAAAGCGAAACGGGCCGCGGCACCACCTTCTCTGTGTACCTGCCGGCAGCTGCAGGCGAGAAAACGATCCCCAGTGTCGATTCGCCTATCAACATGCCACGAGGCCAGGGTGAGTTGATTCTCGTGGTCGATGACGAGGCCGGTGTGCGCGAGGTGACGCAGGCGGTGTTGCGAAGGCACAACTATCAGGTACTGGTGGCGGCGGACGGCACCGAGGCCCTGGCTCTGTTTGCTGAGCGAGCTCAGGACATCAACCTCGTCATCACCGATGTAGTCATGCCGCACATCGACGGAGTGGCACTGACGCGTGCCCTGCGAAAGATGAGTCCAGACATTCGCGTGATAGCATCAACCGGACACGCGCAGAACCATCGGACCACGGAACTCCGCTCGCTCTCGATCCAGGGTTTCATCCACAAGCCGTTCACTGTGGAGACGCTCCTACAGGCGGTTCATGCGGCTCTGCATGAGTAAGGCTTTTTTGAGAGTTGTTGGTTGAGGGTTTGGAGCAACTAACGAAGCGGGGCGCGTGAAGGAGGGAAGAAAGTACTCAGTACTCAGCTCGACTTTGGCCAATTTCGGGAGCGCTCCATGCAGGGATAACCCGGAGAAGCGGGCATTTCTTGCATGTTCACCTACGGACACGAT
>CBINJX010000049.1:0-12315 GCA_966251085.1 uncultured Verrucomicrobiales bacterium | reverse complement strand
CTTTTGTTACGAATTTTCTATTCTTTCCCTGCAATTTTCAGGGGATCGCTTTGACAACCTGAGAACCCGCTCGTAATTAACCGATCGCTCGGGCTTTGCACTCTCCACCAGTGGTGCCGCCAGCCCGTTTCCCGCCAGATTTTTCTTTATTTTAACCCCCTCAACCAGTGGCTGCAAACGACGACTATATCCTCGAAATCCTGCAAGAAACCGGGCTGGTGACCCGCTCACAGCTCGATCAGGCGCGTAACGATCGGCGGAGCGACGAGTCTGTTGCGGACACGCTCATTCGCCAAGGTGTGCTGACTCAGGAGGATGAGATGCGGGCCCTGGCCGCGCATGCGGCAATGGAGTTTGTCGATCTCTCCCAGATCACCATCCCAGAAGAGGTGATCCAGCAGGTGCCGCGCGAGCATGCCAAGCGCTTCAAGATCATCCCGATTGCAGAGTCCGAGACGGGCTTGATGATTGCAGTCGGAGATCCGTTGAACTTTGATACCTTCGATGCAGTCAGTCATGTGCTGAATCGGGACGTGGAGTGGGTGTGTGCAACGCCGGATCAGATCACTACCGCACTACGTAAGTACTACGCCACCGCGGAAGAGGCTGCCGACGAATTGGCCGGTGGTCTTGGTGATATTTCGATTGGTGACATCCCCGGTTCCGAGGGGGATGGCGACGTGGGTGATGCTCCTATCATCAAGATGGTGTCGATGATGTTGCTGGAAGCGTACAACATGCGCTGTAGCGATATTCACCTCGAACCTCTGGAAAAACGTTTCCGCGTTCGTTTCCGCATCGACGGCGTGCTGCACGAGATGCAGAACCCGCCGAAAAAGCTTCAGAGTGCGATTGTGTCCCGCCTGAAGATCATGTCGGGCACGATGTCGATCGCTGAGAAGCGCCTTCCGCAGGACGGTCGTATCCAGGTAAAGATCGGTAAGAAGGCAGTCGATCTTCGTGTCTCCACCGTCCCGACGACCCATGGTGAGTCGGTGGTCATGCGTATTCTCGACAAATCGGCGCTGAACCTCGGTCTCCCGCAGCTCGGCTTCCTCTCGGATGACCAGGCGACTTTCGAGCAGTTGATTACGCTGCCGGACGGCATTCTGTTGGTGACTGGCCCGACAGGATCCGGAAAGACAACCACGCTCTACGCCTGCCTCAACTACATCAACAAGCCTGACAAGAAGCTCATCACGGTAGAAGACCCGTGCGAGTATCAGATGGCCGGTATCAATCAGGTGCAGGTAAACACCGAGATTGGAATGACCTTCCCGGCGGCGCTTCGCTCGATTCTCCGTCAGGCGCCGAACATCATCATGATCGGTGAGATTCGTGACGCCGAGACTGCGAACATTGCGATTAACGCCTCGCTGACGGGTCACTTGGTGTTCTCGACTCTGCATACCAACGATGCCCCGGGTGCGGTTGCACGTCTTGTGGATATTGGTGTTCAGCCGTTCCTTGTTTCTTCTGCCGTCCGGGCCATCGTCGCCCAGCGTCTCGTCCGTAAAATCTGTCCGAATTGTCGTCAGCCCTACGAGCCGAGCGAAGTGGAAATGAAAGCCCTGGGGCTGGATTATTCCCAGTTGGGTGAGGCAAGCGTGATGAAGGGTGTCGGTTGCGATACCTGCAAGCATCTCGGCTACAAGGGACGCGCGGGCATCTTCGAGATGTTCCTCATCGACGACGAGGTTCGCCACATGGTGAACCATCGCGCCAGTACGATCGAACTCCGCAAACGTGCCCGCGAAATGGGCATGCGTACCCTGCGCGAGGACGGTATCCGGAAGGTGCTCGCTGGTATGACCTCCGCAGAGGAAGTCATCAGCGTGACGATGGGCGACGCCGACTAAGAGCGCCTTTTTCGAACCGCCCAAGAAAACCCCCGCGCATGGCGCTTTTCGACTTCCGCCGGACCGCTCCGCCACCACCCTTGGAAAAGGCGGAGCCGTTGCGCCTCGTTTCGGCTCAGCCGGGTTTGATCCCAATGGAGGATCTTCTTCGGCTGGTCGTGGACGAAGGGGCTTCGGATCTTCATATATCCGTTGGTGCACCACCCGCAGTCCGCCTGCGCGGGCGGTTGGTGAAGCTCGATACGCGAGCGCTGACTCCGGAAGACACCGAGGCTCTGGCTCGTTCGATTGCGAGCGAAGGGCATCTCCTCAAGGTGCAGGAGGAGGGGAGTGTCGATTTCGGGTT
This sequence comes from uncultured Verrucomicrobiales bacterium, assembly GCA_966251085.1. Classification (GTDB taxonomy): domain Bacteria; phylum Verrucomicrobiota; class Verrucomicrobiia; order Chthoniobacterales; family Chthoniobacteraceae; genus CBINJX01. Next base: position 10,110 of record CBINJX010000049.1, on the reverse strand, counting down.
TTCATTCCGGGAACAAAACCGCTTTCGCGTCAGTATCTACCGGCAGAAGGGGCACATCGGAATCGCTCTCCGGTTGATTCCCCGGCAGATGATGACACTGGACGAGATCGGTCTGCCCAGCGCGGTAAACCAGCTGCTGACGCTGCCGCGCGGATTGATCGTCGTCACGGGGCCGACGGGCTCTGGAAAGACGACAACTCTCGCCGCGATGCTCGATGTGATCAACGCAACGAGCGATAGTCACATCATTACGATCGAGGATCCGATCGAGTATTTCCACGAGCATCAGCAAGGGATCGTCAATCAGCGCGAGGTAGGAGTCGATGTGCCTACGTTCGCCGAGGGGCTTCGCCGTGCTCTGCGTCAGGACCCGGATGTGATTCTCGTCGGCGAAATGCGTGATCTGGAAACAATGGAGACCGCGATCACCGCTGCGGAAACCGGACACCTTGTCTTCTCCACTCTGCACACGACTGGAGCCGCGCGAACGGTGGATCGGATTATCGATGCCTTTCCCGCGCAGCAGCAGGAGCAGGTCCGTACGCAGCTTTCCACCAATCTGAAAGCAGTCATCTCACAGTTACTGCTCCCACGGCTGGATGGAAAGGGTCGCGTCGCTGCTTTTGAGGTAATGATCAATACGCCCGCCATCGGGGCGTTGATCCGCGAGGGTAAAACGTTCCGCATCTCCAGCGAGATTCAGACCGGAATGAAGTACGGAATGGTCTCTCTCGAGGCGTACCTCGTGGAGCTGTATCTCGACGGACTGATCGCCTACGAGCAGGTCATCACCAAGGCACAGGATCCCGATCAGGCTATTCAACTCATTGGCGGGCGGAAGCCTCGCAAACGCTAACCACCTTATTCCCCTCATTCTCACTCAAGCCCCCGTAGTATGAACTCCAAGCAAGTCCTCGAAATCTTTGTTGAGCAGGGCATTGTCGATTCCAGCCAGATCGATGATATCGCTCAGGAAGTCGCGCAGACTGGCAAGACCCTGCCGCAGACCCTGGTTGACTACCAGTTCCTTACAGAAGACCAGTTTTATCAAATCATCGCGGACTCGCTCGGGGCTGACTATGTTGACTTACGTGGATTTGAGCCGCCACAGGATGTCCTCCGCCTCATCCCCGCTGGTCTCGCCCAGCTCCATCGTGCCCTACCGCTCGGGCAGGACGGTATCTCGATCCAGGTAGCGCTGGCGGATCCGCTGAATGCGCAGACAGCGGAAGATCTTCGCTTCGCACTCGGAAAAGAGATCCAGGTGATGGTCGCGCCGGTGTGGCAGATCGATGATGCGATCCGCAAGTACTATGGTACGGATGCCTCCAGCATGGATGACATCCTTGCGGAGCTTGGTGGGGGAATTGAGTTCGGCGGGCCCGATGGCGGGATCAATGCCAACGATCTTGAGGCCGAGGCGAATGCCGCACCGATTATCCGCTACGTGGACATGGTCGTCTATCAGGCGATTCAGGACCGTGCATCGGACATCCACTTCGAGCCGTTTGAAACTGATTTCAAGATTCGCTATCGCGTAGACGGCGCTCTCTATGAAATGGCCCCGCCGCCACGTCACCTGGCCCTGCCGGTAATCTCGCGTGTAAAGGTCATGGCGAACCTGAACATTGCCGAGCGCCGCCTCCCGCAGGATGGTCGTATCCAGAAGGTCATCGGTGGCCGTCAGGTCGATCTCCGTGTTTCGACCCTTCCCACTCAGTTCGGTGAAAGCGTCGTGCTTCGTGTTCTTGATCGCTCGGCCGTTAAGCTCGACCTGGAGGCGCTGAGCATGCCGCCTTACATTTACAATTACCTCCTTGAGGTGATTGAGAAACCGAACGGCATCTTCATCGTTACTGGTCCCACTGGCTCGGGTAAAACAACGACTCTCTACGCGTGCCTCAACAAGATCAATACGATCGACGCGAAGGTGCTTACTGCGGAAGACCCTGTCGAATACGACATCGAGGGCATCGTTCAGGTGCCTGTGAATGAGAGTATTGGACTGACCTTCGGGCGTGTGCTGCGCGCATTCCTCCGTCAGGACCCAGACCGGATCATGGTGGGTGAGACTCGTGACGTCGAAACTGCCCAGATCGCGATTCAGGCATCGCTCACCGGTCACTTGGTTGTGACGACGCTACATACGAACGACGCGCCCGGAGCTGTGACCCGTCTCGTCGATATGGGTGTCGAGCCGTTCCTCATCTCCGCCTCGCTCGAAGGTGTGCTCGGCCAGCGTCTGATTCGTAAGATCTGCACGAACTGCCGTACTGCTTACGAGCCGACCGAGTCTGTGCTGGCGCAGCTTGGGCTTTCACCCCATGAGATTGGTGATAAGAATTTCTACTACGGCAAAGGCTGCGACGTCTGCAACAACACCGGCTACAAGGGGCGTAAAGGCATCTACGAACTTCTGAAGCTGAGCGATCCGCTCCGTGAATTGATCAACCAGCGCGCGCCATCGGTGGTGCTCAAACAGAAGGCGATCGAACTCGGCATGACGACACTGCGTGAAGACGGTCTGCGCTGCATCTACGACGGCGAGACCACGATCGAAGAAGTGCTGAAGTACACCTGATCGGCTGCCGGTTGTGGGTGGGAGTCATCGGCTCCCACCACGGCTTGTGACCGGCCCGCAATGTTCCTATCGACAAGATTAGCAAATAGAACTATTTATCTCTCTAACCTCTCAGAGCGAACCCCCTTCTTATGCCCAGATTTGAATATATCGCCCTGGACGCACGCGGCCAGGAGTCTCGCGGCGTCATTGAAGCAACCACCTCTAACGACGTCGTAGGCCAATTGCGCCAGGCGGGCTACTTCCCGACGAGTGTCGTCGAGGAGGGTAAAGGTGGCGTTAAAGTTTCGAAGAAGACGCAGAAGGCCATTCAGGCCGCCTCCGGACCGAAGGCGAAAAAAGGCGGCATGGTGCTCTTCCAGAAGAAGACCATCAGCAGCAAAACCTTGATGATCTTCACCCGCCAGTTGGCGACGCTGATCGATGCGGGTCTTCCATTGCTCCGCGGTCTGAACGTTTTGGCGAAGCAGGAGAAGGATCCGGTTCTCAAGAACACGATCAACTCCCTTGCCGACGCCGTGCAGGGCGGTTCGACGTTCTCGGAGTCGATGGCGCAACATCCGCGCATCTTCAACAAGCTCTACATCAACATGGTGAAGGCTGGTGAGCTTGGCGGTGTGCTCGAACTCGTTCTGAACCGTCTCGCCGAGTTCCAGGAAAAGGCGCAGAAGATCAAGAACAAGGTCGTGGCAGCGATGGCCTACCCGGTGATCGTGCTCATGATCGCGATGCTGATCATGCTCTTCCTCTTGGCGTTCATCGTTCCGAAGTTCGAACAGATCTTCGCCGACATGCTCGGTGGTAAGCCGCTTCCGGCGCTGACGCAGTGGGTTATCAGCGCCAGTAACGGACTGAAGACGAACTGGATTTTTATCTTTGGTGCAATCGCGGTAATCGTGATCGCCTACAAGATGATCGCTCGTACGCCCGGCGGTCGGAAGAGCCTTGATATGATCATGCTAAAGCTTCCGCTGTTCGGCGATTTGACTCGTAAGAGCTCGATCTCCCGCTTCAGCCGAACGCTCGGCACGCTTGTAACCTCCGGCGTTCCGATTCTGCAGGCGTTGAACATCACCCGCGAGACTGCAGGTAATGCAATCGTGGCGGACGCTGTCACCAAGGTTCACGACGCGGTCAAAGAAGGTGAGTCGATCGTTGCTCCGCTGGAAGCCAGCGGTGTCTTCCCTCCGATGGTAATTTCCATGGTGGACGTCGGGGAAGAGACCGGTCAGCTGCCGGAAATGCTTCTGAAGATTGCGGAAGTGTATGACGACGAAGTCGATAACGCGGTCGAGGGTCTCACGTCGCTTCTGGAGCCGATTATGATCGTGCTTCTCGCCTTGATCGTCGGTACCATCGTTATCGCTCTGTTCATGCCGCTGATCGAAATCATCAAGGGCATGCAGGGATAGTGAAGATTCGCGAGAATACTGAACCTCCCAGACCTATGAAAAAGAACGCATTATCCGCGTTTACGCTGATCGAGATGCTGACAGTAATGGCGATTATTGCAGTGGTCGCCTCGCTCGTCGTCGCCGTGAACGGCTTGGTCAATAAAAAGGCTGCGACCGCACGTGCCGATGCGGAGATCCATGCGATATCGGCAGCATGCGAAAGTTACAAAGCCGACAACGGTGTCTATCCGCAGAATGACGATACCGACCTGTTGGATCCTCGGAGGGACGCAGTGCCAACCGATAAAAAATACGAGGATGCAAGCCGGTTCCTGTATAGTCAGCTGAGTGGAGATACGCTCCCAGAAAACCGGCCGGACGGTAAGCCAGAGAACGACTCGAAGGTTTATTTCGAATTCAAGCCTAATATGCTTGGGGCGAATAAAGACAAAACCAGTGGAAAGGTCACGGAGGTAAAGTCGATCCAGGATCCGTTTGGTCTGACCTACGGCTATTCAACAGCCGCAGCTAAAGCGGAGACGGAATACCTCCAGGACTTGCGTAAAGATCCAACGGCGAAACGGGAAGGTAAGACCCCCGGATATAACTCTGCCGGTTTTGACATGTGGTCCACTGGCGGTTCCACGTCGAAAACTCCGGGAACGAGCTCTGGAGAGGTTGATCAGTCTCGCTGGGTCAAGAATTGGTAAGCTGTCTGTAATCCACTCATCTTAATCTCCAAACGCGCCGGCTACATTGTGGCCGACGCGTTTTTCTTTGGCCGTGAAGTCGAATCGGTGGCCAGATGCTATTCACCCTCGATTCTCTGCACACCACGCCTCACCGCCCTCGCTTCCCGTCCGGAGGCGGCTTTGCGCCCTATCCCCGCACCTCCGGAATTCACGCTTTCTGCTCCGCTACCAAAGTGGCGTTCTCTGGAGGAGGTCAGTATACAGGAGATATATTGTGGGACGTATACAGTCTCCGAATTGCAATCCACCGTTGCGTGTTATGTGAAGTTTCCCGTGTAACCTGACGAAGTGGTGGCGTCACCCAACTTGAAGTTATGCCCTGTGGTATTCCCTCTTGGGTTCTGCCCAGCAATGCCCTGATCACACAAACGACGGCCTGCAGCCCCGATGTCCCCTTGGGAGCCTTGCCGCCACATCCTTAGAGCATTTCTACCGTCAGGAAACTTTAGTTTCCACAGACTAACAAAGTTTTCAGGGCAGGATTGTCCCTGTGAAATGAAGACTCTTCACCTGATCGTTGGAATGTTCTCCCTCGGAACTGTTGCAACACAGGCAGATGTTCTGCGCCTAACTGATGGTACCGTCTTGGAGGGGGAGCTTGGTGAGCCGTCGGAGGTAATCGTCAAAACCGCCGCTGGCGAGAAGCGGATAGCTTTCTCCCTTTTGCCGCCCGAGGTGCAGCAGCGTTATTGGCGTCAAGCTGCCGAACAAGCTGCGCTCGCAAATGCGGCTGCGATAGTGGCAAACGTCACGGCCACCGATCTTGCGGCACTTGCAGAGGAGGTAAACTTGAACACTTGGGAGCAGGTCGCCAGCATCAGTTCCTTCCGGGATAAACCCGAAAAACGTGGAACGGGTGGCTTGGTGATCGTGAAGGCCTTCAATGCACTGGAGGCGAACTGGAATTCTGTCTATTCGCCAAAAGACCCAGTGGGGGAAGAGGGAAACTGGGATGCTCAGGTCACGAAAGCGCGCCAACTGCTCTCCCAGACGAATGTTTTCATTCAGCGCCGCTGGCTGGAAAGCTTCATTAAAGCGGGTGAGGCAGTCGCACGTCGCGATTCAAACGAATTTGCGGTGATGATTCGTGAGTTGAAGGGGAATCCACTCGCAACGGCGTCTCTGGAGAATTCGCAAAATTTTTTTACAGCAAAATGAAATCTCGCGGGTTATTCACAGGCGAAGTCCTCCACCTCAGAACCTCCTGATCTCATGTTCTTCTCCAAGGAAAAACGCAAAGCCGCCTGGGTACAAAGTGCTCTCGAGCGATACGAGCGTCCGCTTCTCCAGTACGCGCTGAGTATCGTTCAGGACTTGGATCGTGCCCGCGATATTGTGCAGGACACGTTCATGCGCCTGCACAATCAGGAACAGGAGGCAATCGAGGGACATCTCTCTCAATGGCTTTTTACGGTCTGCCGCAACTGCGCTCTCAAGTCCCTCAAGAAAGAGGACCGCTACATTTATGTTGAGGCGCAGGAGTTTGAGCAGAAACGCTGCGAAGGTCTTACCCCTTTTGATGAGTTGGAGCGGAAGGAACGCACAGTCCGGCTGATGGAACTCGTAAAGGAGTTGCCGAGAAATCAGCAGGAAGTGGTGCGGCTACGATTTCAGCATCATCACTCCTATCAGGAGATTAGCGATATTACCGGCCTGAGTGTCGGAAACGTTGGGTTCCTTCTGAATGCCGCCATGCGCAATCTGCGCACCAAAATGGAACGGGATGAGAAGGACGAAAAGATCATCTACCTCACCAAGACTGCTGCCGCATCATGAGAGGGAATCTCACAGATCAAGACCTTACCGATTACGCTCTGAACGAACTCGATCCGGGGCAGCGGCTCTATGTGGAGTCGATGCTTGCGGTCTCCACGGAGTGTCGAAACGACGTCTATGAGATGCTCGAGTTGGCACAGATGCTCGAAGAAGGATTTGAGCAGGATGCCGCCATCGGCGACTCAGCGACTCTCACTGTCGAGCAGAGAACGCTGCTGACGAAACCACAGCGACGCCAGGTTGCCTTGGCTTTTCTCCAGAAAACTGCCGCAACAGTTTCCGTGGCAGCTTGTGTCGCATTTGCTCTCGCCAATCCCGATCTATGGCATGAAAGCGAGGGCGTTCGTCAGGTGGCGAAGGTTGGGTCTCAAGTCACACAAATGGTGCAGGCTGCAGTTCCCGTGGCGGAAAAGGTGGAGATTTCTCCATTCGTTAATCTCGAGACCCTCGCTGATGATTCCTCAAATTGGTTGCAGGTGGCTTCCGAAGCACTTCCTCAACCTGCTGTGGTCTGCACTCCTCCATCTTGGTTGGAAGAATCAGAATTCAACAATCTTCACTAGCCTATCGCGCTAGTCCTCTCCCAACGCAGTATTTCCGAACGCCGTTCGTCGCTATTCCGCGGAACGGCGTTTCTTTTAGATAGCCTCTGATCCCCAAGCGAATCCGCCTGCGGAGTACCGACTAAATCTCGTCCGGTCGAAGTACACCGTGAATGGCTCGCGATAGGAGTCTCTCTAAACACGCGCTGATCTGTCGCCTATTTCCTTTCAACCCGTACCGCCTCCCGTACTCCCATGCCTGCTGAAACACCCACCAGTACCACAGTGGCTCCTGCTGTCGCATCGTCACTGGTAGACCTCGATAAACTCGATGATAAAGCCGCAGCCGCGATGCTTGTATCAACTTACAAGAAAATCGCGGATGAGATGGGGAAGTTTATCGTCGGTCAGCAGGATGTTCTTGAGCAGTTGGTAATTGCTGTGCTCGCTGGTGGTCACTGCTTGCTGGAAGGTGTTCCTGGATTGGCCAAAACAGCAATGATTCGATCGCTGTCGCGATGCATGGATCTGAGCTTCCGGCGGATTCAGTTTACACCGGATCTGATGCCAGCGGATATAACTGGTACGGATATCATCCAGGAGGATCCCGCGACCGGCAGGCGGCAGTTTGTTTTTCAGAAGGGGCCGATCTTCGCTCAGATGCTGCTTGCGGATGAGATCAACCGTACTCCGCCGAAAACCCAGGCTGCACTCCTCGAGGCGATGCAGGAACATTCGGTTACAGTGGGTGGACACACGCTGAAGCTGGAACAGCCATTCTTTGTCCTCGCGACTCAGAACCCGATCGAACAGGAGGGAACCTATCCACTCCCGGAAGCACAGAAGGATCGCTTCATCTTTCTGGTAAAGGTCGATTATCCCGAGCGGGAGCACGAGCGGCAGATCATCGCCCGTACCACGGGGACGTTTACGGCGGATCTCCAACCGGTGATCCATGGGGATGAAATCATACAGCTCCAACGTGTTGTTCGCCGGGTGCCTGTGCCGGACCACGTGATGGATTTTGTCTTGGATCTGGTCCGGTTCACGCGTCCGAACAATCCAGATGCACCTGCCTTTGTGAAGGACCTGGTCGATTGGGGAGCTGGTCCTCGCGCATGCCAGAATCTTGTGCTCGCTGCGAAAGTGCGTGCTCTTCTGAAAGGACGCTTTCACGTCACAGACGATGATGTCATTGCGCTTGCGCATCCAGTGCTGCGGCACCGAGTCGTTCCCACCTTCAACGCAGAGGCCGAGGGAATTCGCGTTGATGACATCATTACCCGTATCGTCCAAGCCGTGCCGCGCGGTGAGTCGAAGAGAATCCTGTAAGCAAATGTGAACGTTGACTGGCTATCAAATAGGGCACGAGGGTTGGTTGAGGTACGCCGCGTCGGCGTAATGAAGCGCTGAGCGAACGTGCCCTGACATGAAAAACGCTCATCGTTCCCACCCCACCAATACTGTTCTCCCTGAATGGCTCATATCACGGACATCCTGAAACCCGCTGACCTACAGAGAGTCAGCAACCTCCAGCTCTTCGCACGAGGAGTGGTGGAGGGGTTTTGCACGGGATTGCATCGCTCTCCGCACAAAGGCTCCAGCGTCGAGTTCAAGCAGCACCGGCAATATGTGCCGGGGGATGAAATCCGGCACATCGACTGGCGTGTCTTTGGACGCTCCGACCGCTACTACATTCGCGAGTACGAAGAGGAAACCAATCTGCGGGCTACCCTGTTGGTTGATCTGAGCGGTTCGATGCAGTATGGACGCGGCGAGACTACCAAGTACCAATACGCAGTTCGTCTTGCGGCTTGTCTGGCTTATCTGATGCTTGGTCAACAAGACAGCGTCGGGTTGGTGACCTTTGATACGAAGATTCGTCGGCACATTCCGCCACGTTCCCGGGTAAGTCATCTTCAGGTGTTGCTCGACGAACTTCAGAAGAGTGAGCCGGGTGGAGAAACGGAACTTGGCCGGGTTTTCCACGATCTGGTGCCTAAGCTTCATCGTCGCGGGATGTTGGTGATCATCTCCGACCTCTTTGGTGAGGTTTCGGAGCTGCTCCGGGCCCTGGCGCATTTCCGCCATGCTCACCAGGAGATCCTCGTTTTTCAGATCTGGGATCGTGATGAACTGGAATTTCCCTTTAAGAGCTGGACTCAATTTGAGTCTCTCGAGGTCTCTGGAGTGAAACACACGCTCGATCCGTTGCTTCTCAAGGAGGCATATCTCGCAAATCTCGCAAAATTTCGGGATGAACTCACCCGCGGCTGTAACCGGAACAAGATCGACTTGGTGCCGTTTACTACGGATCAACCGTATGCGGATGCGTTGGCTGCATATCTCAGCCGGAGGAGGGCGCGCGGATGACATTTCTGAACTTCGCCCTACTCGGGGGAATCGGTGCTCTTGGAATCCCGATCATCATCCATCTTTTCCATAAGAGCCGTTTTCAGGTGATCAAATGGGGGGCGATGCACCTGCTCGAATCGGTGATTCGCACCAACCAGCGTCGCATTCGGCTTGAGCAGCTCATTCTCCTCATCATTCGCGCCGCGATTCCGGCCATTCTCGCGTTACTCATGGCACGTCCGGTTTGGAAAGGCGCTCAGGCCCTGCTCGGAGACGCAAAAACGTCGACGGTGGTACTCCTGGATAACTCCTACTCAATGGAGGCAACACGGGCCGGGCAGTCGAACTTTGCACGGGCGCGGGAACAGGCGTCGCGGATTGTGAACAATCTCCGCCGGGGATCGGATGTTCAGGTGGTCCTGATGGGAGAAGGTGGCTCCACGCTGCTCGATGCACCGACGTACGATCTCCCTCGTGCATCGAAAACGCTTGCTCAGATGACGGCCGGCTACGGTGCTGCAACAGTACCGGCAGCGCTTGGATTTGCCGCGAGCACGTTTGAACAAATGCACGAATCCAACCGGAATGTGGTCGTGCTAACTGACTTCCAGCGAGTCTCCTTTGAGGCGCATGAAGATGCCCTATTGGGCCAGGCGATCGATCGTCTTCAGAGTATGTCCCTGAAACCGACGATTACGTTTTTCGACGTC
>CBINJX010000048.1:0-12320 GCA_966251085.1 uncultured Verrucomicrobiales bacterium | reverse complement strand
GCCGGATCGTCTTGCTTGGCCCTCCGGCGTCTGGGAAGGGAACCCAGGCCGAGTTACTTGCTTCCCGTTACAATCTTCCGATTACCTCGCCAGGAGCAATCCTGCGCGAGGAACGGAGAGCGGGAACACCCCTTGGGATTCAGGCGGATCAGTTGACAAGAAAGGGGATGATGCTTCCCGACGATATCATCGTCGGCTTGGTGAAAGGATGGCTGGAGCAGAACGACAGCGAGTTCGTTTTCGATGGATTTCCTAGGAGCGTCGGCCAGGCTGACGCTCTGGCGAATTTGCTCACCTCCCGAGGCACTCCGCTGCAGGCAGTCCTCGCTTTAGAGGTGCCGGTTGAGACTCTGCACAGTCGTGTGGCAAAGCGAATAATGTGCACGAGTTGCGGGCGGAGTCTGAGCGTAGGTTTGCATGTCTCGCATCCGACAGATCCTTGCCCTGTCTGTGGTGGAACTCTCGCGCGCCGCGCGGACGACACCCCAGAAGCACTCGCGACCCGCCTTCGCGAATACGAAGAGAAAACTTTGCCACTGATTTCTTACTACGGCTCGAAGGGCCTGTTGTATCGGATCGATAGCAGCACCCAGCCCGAGGTTGTTTTTCAGGCAATCCGAGCGATCCTTGAAGACGAATGATCCCGATCAAAAAGGAACACGAAATCGCGCAGATGCGAGCCGCGTGCCGGTCTGCTAGCGCCGTGCTTGAGCGCGTTGCTGCGATGATCCGCCCCGGTCTGACGACCCGCGAAGTTGATCAAGCCGCGGCAGATTTCATCGCTGAGGAATCGTGTACGAGCGCATTTCTCGGTTACCGCGGTTTCCCCGGTAATATTTGTATTTCCGTTAATGAGGAGGTTGTCCACGGGATTGGTGGAAGCCGGAGGATTCAGTATGGGGATATCGTCAAACTCGATGTAGGCGTTTTCAAAAATGGCTGGGTCGGTGATACCGCTACGACGGTGCCGGTCGGGGTGGTCGACGAAAAGGTCGCACGGCTGCTCCGGGTGACGGAGGAGACTCTCAATCACGCAATCAAATTTGCGGAGAGTGGCCGCCGATTGGGCGATATGTGTGCTGCTATCGAGGCGGAGATTGTCGCCAATGGATATTCGGTTGTCCGGGAGTTCGTTGGGCATGGCGTCGGCCGTGAGCTCCACGAGGAGCCGCAGGTCCCGAATTATGGCCGTAAAGGCACCGGACCCAAGTTACGCCCAGGAATGACTCTAGCGGTCGAGCCGATGGTCAACATGGGGGCGAGTGGAGTACGCGTGTTGCCCGATAAGTGGACCGTCGTGACATCGGACGGTAAGCCTTCCGCCCATTTTGAACATACGGTTCTTATCACAAAAGATGCGCCGGAGATCCTTACTTGGAGGGAAGCAACCCTGCCGAAATAGGTAAGGATGATCTGCTTATTTCCGCTTCCAGCGTTCAAATGACGCTGGGAAAACATCTTCTGAGCCACCAAAGAGAAAAATCAGCGCTCAAACGATTTAGTACCTTGCCAGTGACCGGAGTTGTGCTACAAAAAGGTCCTTACGACCTGACGATAAGGCGAGCCTCGAGCCGCCGAATGTAGCTGTACTTCGTCCATCGCACTGGAGCGTAATGCATCCAGCGCGATTTTTTCGTCCTCCAAATTAGTCGTCCAGTTTACCCAACCACATGAAAGTCAGAGCATCCGTGAAGCGCCTTTGCGAGTCCTGCCGCGTCGTGAAGCGTAAGAACGTTGTGCGCATCATCTGTAAGAATGCGCGTCACAAGCAGCGGCAAGGTTAACCACTAAGAGCGAAACATATGCCACGACTCCTTGGAGTAGATATTCCGGGCGATAAGCGGATCGAAGCCTCGCTGCCATACATCTATGGTATCGGGCCGAGTACGGCGAAGCGCATCCTCGAGCAGGCGAACATCAATCCTGATGCTCGTGCGAAAGATCTCAGCACTGAACAGTTGAACCAGATCATCCAGGCGATCACTGCAAGTGGATTGCTGATCGAAGGCGACCTGCGCCGAGAGCTGCAAAGCAACCTGAAGCGTCTCCAGGCGATCAATTGCTATCGCGGACTCCGTCACCGCCGCGGCCTCCCGGTTCGCGGTCAGCGCACTCAGACGAACGCCCGTACTCGCAAGGGACCGCGTAAGACCGTGGGTGTTCAGCGTAGTAAGGATAAGAAGTAAGATTCAGAAAGTAGTATGGCTGAAACGAAAAAGACCAAAGCCGCCGGTGCGGCAAAACCTGAAGCGGCCGAAGCTGCCGCTCCGGCACCCGAAACGACGGCTGCGGCTCCTGCAGCGCCTGCGGCCACCCCGGCTCCCGCAGGAACTGAGGCTGCTCCAGCCAAAGCTCCAAAGGCAAAGAAAGCTGCAGCAAAGAAGGACGCAGCCACTCCTGCTGCAGAGGAGAAGAAGGCTGATAATCTGTCGCTCGATCCAAATGCGATGATCGAGCCCATCAAGATCATCAAGGCCAAGGGCTCTAAGAATGTCCACACAGGCATTGCCCATATTTTGGCGACGTTCAACAACACGATCGTGAGCATCACTGATCAGGTTGGTCATGTGATCGGTTGGTCGAGCGCAGGCAAGGTTGGTTTCAAGGGTTCTCGTAAGAGCACCGCCTATGCAGCCCAAATGGTCGCACAGGACGCCTGCCGTCAGGCCATGGGACATGGTCTGAAGGAAGTTGAAGTTCGCGTAAAGGGACCCGGTGCAGGCCGTGAATCTGCGGTCCGCGCAATTCAAGCGGTAGGGCTCGAGATCACAATCATTAAGGATGTGACTCCGGTTCCGCACAACGGTTGCCGTCCGCCGAAACAGCGCCGCGTCTGATTTAAGCATCTTCGGAAACCCATATCTGATTTTACGAAATGGCCCGTTACACAGGACCTAAAGATAAACTCAGCCGCCGATTCGGCGTTGCTCTGTTCGGCCCGACAAAAGCTCTCGAACATAAGAACTATCCTCCGGGCATGCACGGCCCGAAAGGATCCCGCCGTAAGCATTCTGACTATTCGCTGGCTCTGGCAGAGAAGCAGAAACTTCGCTTCCAGTACGGTGTTCTCGAGCGGCAATTCCGTCGTTATTTCCAGACGGCACTTACTCGTCGCGGTGTGACGGGTGAGATTCTTCTGCAGCTGCTTGAGACTCGCCTGGATAACATCGTCTTCCGCCTCGGGTTTGCCAGCTCCCGTGCCGCTGCTCGCCAGCTCGTGTCTCATGGCCACGTCCAGGTGAACGGCCGTAAGGTGGACGTTTCTTCCTATAATGTTCGCCCAGGTGACACGGTGTCGATTAAGGATAAGGCTAGCTCCCGGACCCTTGCCGCTCGCAATCTGGAGTTGACTCAGATCACTCCGGTTCCGGATTGGCTCTCCGTCGATAAGGAGTCTTTCTCGGGGAAAGTTGCTCGCATCCCTACCCGTGAAGAGATCCAGCCGATCGTGAACGAGCAGCTCATCGTTGAGCTTTACTCACGCTAAGCGGACCTAGTGGAAATTTAACGGCGCAGATTGCGAAAGCAGTCTGCGCCGTTTTTGTTTTTGGGAAGCGAACGGTGAGATGGATTGGAGGCTCTACGGCGCAGTACCCAATTCGCGTTCGAGATGTTGGAGCGCTTTGTCGTAGCTGCACCTTTGAAGGTAGTGGGCCAATTCAGGGTTAATCGGTTGTGGAAGTTGGCCCTGGAGCTGGACGATAGTTTCTGAAACTGTTTTTAGGCGCTCGAGGTGAGCCGCAGGATCACGGGTGTAGGAGTCGCAATCAGCGATCACGGCGAGACGGTCCCGGAGAGCTTGGGCTAGCGCTGCTTGTGCGGAGATTTTATCCATGAGGTGGGGCTGCGTGAGGATAGATTGTCCTGCGCTGGCGTTGGATCAAATACTGTGGGCACTGGCCTCTTCCGCAAGTTGCCGCTCGGCTTCCAACCAGTCGGCAGTTGGATCTGCGGGTCGACCAGCGTTGGCACGGTTCTGAGCGATGAAATAAGCGCGAAGTGCGATGTCTTCATGGGTGTACCGAGTAGGAGACGGAATCGTCTCTATGGAAGAAGGTATGGTAGTCTCCTTGGGCACGTTCCGCTTCGCTGTGACCTTTCGCTTTGCCGCGATTGCTCCGCCGACGCCGGCGGCTACTGCGGCGACTGCTTTGACAGCCTTTTCCTTCAGGCTCGATCTTTTCTTCTCGTTCGATTTTGGCGAAGACCGCCTTGCTTTTATTTCAAGCGGTACGCTGGTTTCAGTGGCTTCGGCTTTCGTCGAGGTGGCATTTGTCTTTTTTCCCATGGTCTTGAATGAGGTTCGAGAACGGCAGGGGGAGACACCGTAGAGATAAAACAGGCGGGTGCATGATAGAGCCCCAGATTCTTCGGTAAACCGATTTCGTTTCGAGCCGGGTTGCTTGACAGGTTGTAGGGTAGCCGTAGCGTGGAAGACGGTCCCTTATGGCAGATCCTCAAACCTCCGCACCTCAACCGCAATCAGCTGCTCCGATTACCGAGTCTTCGCAGGGCGTTTCCGACGTCACCGGTCTACCGCGGCATGTGGCGGCCGGACTCGCGAGTATCTTTATCCTAGTTGGAGGGATCGTGTTCCTCGTGCTGGAACGCAAAGACCGGTTTGTCCGGTTTTATGCGGTGCAATCCATTCTCCTGGGAACTGTCGCTCTGATGGTGTCCGTTGCGGTTGAGGTGGTGCGTTTCATTTTTACACATATTCCCCTGATCGGAGGTCTGTTGAATGGAGGACTCTGGCTCGTCAATGTTGCCTTCTCCTTGGCGTGGTTCGTCGTTTACGTCGTCCTCATCGTTAAAGCGTTCACAGGTAAGGAGTGGGAAATTCCCTATCTCGGAAATATTGCGAGGCGGCAGACGGCGGCACGTATCAGCTGACGCTGTTCTTAGAAAATGCTTCGAGGACGGCTGTGCGTTGCTCTTCTAACGTCGCAGTAGCGCTTAACTCGATGCTGATGAGCCAAGGTTCACGTCGGAACCATGTGGCTTGGCGCTTGGCGTACTGCCGTGTCGCCTGTTGAATTAGTTGTATCGCTTCCTGCTGCTGCAATTCGCCACGGAGGACGGCGTGGATCTCCCGGAGTCCCAAGGTCTGTGCGGCTGTTGCTCCGACTTCACCCGCGCCTGCGGTTTCGGCGAGTACACCTGACGCAAACATCGACTCCACACGCTGGTTGATGCGTTTATAGAGTTCGGGTCTCGAGCGTTCCAAGAGCACTCCGCGGAGGTGGGAGAAATTCTCATTCCAGTTGCTCTGAGAACTCGAGAATGGCTTGCCGGTGAGAATGCACACCTCCAAGGCGCGTATCAGGCGTCTGCGATTCTTCAGATCAATGCGGCTGAAAGCGGTTGGGTCCAGCCGTTCAAGTTGCATCTGCAACTCATCCGATGATTGCGCTTCAAGTTGCGCCCGAACCTGAGCGTCTGCTGGCGGAAGGTCGGCCAATCCCCGCGTGAGTGCCCGGAGATACATTCCCGTTCCACCAACCACAAGAGCGATCCTGCCGCGGCGATGGATCTCCTCGATCCGTTTCAATGCGAGTTCGCGGTACTGCGCTACGTCAAACGTTTGCGTCAGTGGAACCTCGCCGATGAGATGATGTGGGACGCGGGCGAGTTCGTCGGCCGAAGGTTTTGCGGTCAGGAGGGGAAGCCCCTGATAAACTTGAAAGGCGTCGCATCCCACGATTTCCGCTCCGAGTGCCTCCGCAACGGCAATAGCCAGTGTCGTCTTCCCTACCGCCGTAGCGCCGGCCATATAGAAGGTTGATGAGGCGGGGGGACTCGATGATTCAAATCCGTTCATCGGATGTAAAAACAAAACGGGAGACTCACTCGTGGCGAGTCTCCCGTCAGAGTTTTACGTTAAGGCTGGTTAGCTGACGCGATCGTTGGTCTTTGCGCCGCTCACAACGAGTTTTCGTCCCATGAACTCCTTGTCGTGCAGCGTGTCCACGGCGCGCTTTGCTTCCTCGATCGTGGACATTATTACGAAACCGAAGCCCTTGCTCTTTTCCGTTGCCTTGTGGCTCACAATCTCCGCGTTTTTCACGGAACCAGCTCCGTTGAAGAGTTCGAAGAGGTCACTCTCAGTGGCATCGAAGGAGAGATTGCCCACGTAAAGCTTGGGCGATGTCACTTCTACAGCTTCAGGTTTGCGGACGGGGCGGCTTGGCGCCGGAGCTACTGCTACCGTAGCGCCAGCATTACGCGGCTGATACTGCGGACGCGGTTTCGTGGTGGTGGATTTGGTATCCGAGGCCTTTTTGCCGGTGAAAAAGGCAATTATCTTCTGCCAGAAGCTCAGCTTCTGGGGAGGTTTCGGGGCAGCGACTGGGGTGTCGTGACGGTCGTCGCGGCGGCGGCGACTCCGGCCACCTCGCGAGCGGCGGCCCGAGGATCTTGCGTTATGCGTACTCATTGTTGTGTTTCCTATGGTTGTAGTGCTCGCAAAGTGCACCGCCTTGCATCCTGCTGACGCGCGGTGTACGTCCGTCGGAGCCACCCCTGCTTCCCGTTGGAAAGACCGGAGGCCGATAGGGTGGCGCTCGAAGCTAAAACACTTCGGCGAGAGGTGCGGGACTCTCTGGGGCCACGGGAGATGTCCACGCTACCCGGAGCCGAAGGAGGCCTCCCGAACGGGAGGCAGACCAGGGGAG
Source organism: uncultured Verrucomicrobiales bacterium (assembly GCA_966251085.1). Taxonomy (GTDB): domain Bacteria; phylum Verrucomicrobiota; class Verrucomicrobiia; order Chthoniobacterales; family Chthoniobacteraceae; genus CBINJX01. The sequence goes on along the minus strand of CBINJX010000048.1, from coordinate 5,646 downwards.
AGAAGGCAAGAACCTGCTCAACATCGGACTACACGGGAGGCGAAATCAAGCGCACCGCGCCCTTAAGTCACCCAACACCTGTTCCACAACTAGCCCACGGTTCCTCACTGGGCAAGAGGAAGTTAGAGCGGCCCGGCAGGTGATCGGAGATCTGAAATTTCAGATTTGAGATGTTTTTCCAAAAAAAAGCGCAGCCTGGCCTAGCCAGACTGCGCTTTTTGGGGCGATTTTTCTTAAATGCTTAGGCCTGAACGCCTTTGCCGCAGCAGTTTTTGTATTTCCGTCCGCTACCGCACGGGCAGGGATCATTCCGACCAACCTTACTCGGGTCGCGGGGGGCTGGGGTGCGGGCACTAAGCGCCATGTCCAGACTCGGCTCTGGCTCGGATGGAGCAATCGCATGGCGATGCTTATCCTCAGGAGTCTCGCTGCCGCGTGACCCCGGAACCGCAGTCTGAGCGGAGCCTCCGGTCTCATCCGGCGCGATCAGGAGATGTGGCAGATTCGCGAGGAACTGCTCGAAAGCTAGCAGGTTGGAGGTCGAGCGGAAGAGATTATGAAGGATCTCACCTTTGATGTTCCCCATCAGCTCCGTGAACATCTCGTAAGCCTCGTTCTTGAACTCCACGAGCGGATCCTTCTGCCCGTATGCCCGCAGATAAACCGCTTCACGAAGGGCATCCATCCCATAGAGGTGCTCCTGCCAGAGGCGATCGATCGCGTTCAGCATAATGTACCGCTCCATCTGCTTGAGCGCCATCGGGTCCTCGTGCTCACACTTCAGCTCATAGCTCTTCTTGATCTTATCGATCATGAAGTTGCTGACCTCTTCCGTGCTCTTGTTCTCAAGATCCGCAGCCTCCTTGCTGAGGCCGAGCGGGAACGTAACGTTAACCCAATTCAGCAGCCCTTCCGGATTCTTCTCATCATCCGGCGGTAGGAAGGAGATTACCTTATCCGGGATCGCCTCGTCGATCACCTCGTAGATCAGCGGACGCGGATCATCGGTATTGATCGCCTCATTGCGCCAGCCATAGATCACCTCGCGCTGCTTGTTCATCACGTTGTCGAACTCCAGCGAGCGCTTACGGATGAGGTAATTGCGCTGCTCCACGCGTTTCTGCGCCGTTTCGACCGACTTGTTGAGCCACGGATGCTCCAGCTCCTGTCCTTCCTCCAGACCGAAGCGCTCCATCATCTTCGTCATACGATCCGCGGCACCGAAGTTCCGCATCAGATCATCTTCGAAGCTGACATAGAACCGTGAGAGACCAGGGTCGCCCTGACGTGCGCAACGGCCACGCAGCTGGCGATCGATACGGCGTGACTCGTGACGCTCCGTACCAATCACATAAAGTCCACCCACTTCCGACACACCCGGGCCGAGCTTAATGTCGGTACCACGACCGGCCATGTTGGTGGAAATCGTCACTGCACCAGGCTGACCAGCGCGCGCCACGATCTCCGCTTCCTGCATGTGATACTTCGCATTCAGCACCGCGTGCGGCACCTTCTCGCGCTTCAGCATACGGGAGAGAACCTCGCTCTGCTCCACGCTTACCGTACCCACAAGAACGGGCTGCTGGCGTGCGTGAGCTGCGACGATCTCCTTCACCACCGCGTTAAACTTCTCACGGCGGGTCTTGTAGATGAAATCGTTCAGGTCCTTCCGGACACACGGACGGTTGGTCGGGATCACCGCCACATCGAGACCATACACGTCGTGGAACTCGTTCGCCTCGGTCTCCGCCGTACCGGTCATGCCGGCCAGCTTGAAGTAGAGACGGAAATAGTTCTGGATCGTGATTGTTGCCAGCGTCTGCGTCTCGCGGTCGATCGTCACACCCTCCTTGGCCTCGACTGCGCCGTGGAGACCATCGCTCCAGCGGCGGCCCGGCATCTTACGGCCGGTGTACTCGTCCACGATCACCACCTTACCCTCTTCGACGACGTAATTGACGTCCTTCTCAAAGAGGCAGTACGCGCGCAGCAGCTGCGAAATATTGTGGATCCGCTCCGACTGATGATCCATGTGCGCCTGGCGCTTGGATTTCTCCTCAGACTTCTGCGCCGCGTCGAGATTCGGATCGTTATCGATTTCTGCGAACTGCGTGATCAGGTCAGGCAACACGAACGCATCCGGATTATCCGGGCTCATGAATTCGCGGCCTTGCTCGGTCAGATCCGCCTCATGGGCGCGCTCATCGATCGTGAAGAAAAGCTCTTCCTTCAGCGCGAACATCTCCTCCTTACGGGTGTCCCCATGGAGGCTCACCTCGTACTTGTCGATCGCCCGGCGCTTCTCCGGCTCCTCCATCGCACGGAGGAAACCCTTGTTGCGCGGCTGGCCAAACTTCACCTTCACCATGGTCCGGGCAAACTCCTCGGTCTTTCCGGCTTTCCATGCCTCTTCCCCTTCAGAACTCAGGCGATTGCAGAGCATCGTCTGCTTCTTCACGAGTTGCTCCACCAGCGGCTTGTACTTGTCGAATTGATGCGTCGAAACCGTAGCGGGACCCGAGATGATCAGCGGCGTCCGCGCCTCATCGATCAGGATCGAGTCCACCTCGTCCACGATCGCAAAATAGTGCCCGCGCTGCACCTGCTGGTCTTTGCTCGTCGCCATGCCGTTGTCGCGCAGGTAATCGAACCCGAATTCCGAGTTCATTCCGTACGTGATGTCACAGTAATACTGCGCCCGGCGAACATCCGGCGGCTGATCGTGCTGAATGATACCCGTCGTCAGCCCCAGGAAGCCATAAAGCTGTCCCATCCACTCACCGTCGCGTCGGGCGAGATAGTCATTGGTGGTCACTAGGTGAGCGCCACGACCGGCGAGAGCGTTCAGGTAGAGCGGCAGCGTCGCCACCAGCGTCTTACCTTCACCCGTCGCCATTTCGGAGATCATACCCCGGTGGAGGCACATGCCGCCGATGAGCTGCACATCGAAGTGCACCATCGCCCAGGTGACCGGCTGGTCACACACGTTGAACGAGTGCTTCCGGTCGGTCATACGCCGGGCGGCGTTCTTTACCGCAGCAAAGGCCTCCGGCAGGATATTGTTCAGGTAAGTCTGCTGCTCCGCAGGATCCTCGATTTTTGCGAGGTCTTCCTTCCACTTGAAAGTCTTCGCCCGAAGTTCGTCATCGGAGAGCTTTTGATACTCAACCTCAAGTTGGTTGATGCGCTCCACGACCGGTTTGAAGGAGCGCACCATGCGCGTGTTCTTCGAGCCGATCACTTTCTTGATAAGCCAGTTAATCATCTTGGGCAGGACGTAAGGAAATAACGATGTAAGGCCGGACTCTGCTCGGTGCAAGCATCGCGGCGAAGCTTCGGCAAGTCAGGTTAGACCGGCGAAAACGCCGGATGTTCGGCGTGAGGACTATTTGGAGCCGGGTTTGATCGCTGGCGTACCCGCGAGATCGGGTGGAAGATTATCCGGTTCGAACGCTTCCACGTTCATCTGGGCAAGAGCCACAAAGGGACAGCCGAAGTCGGGCAGGTTTCCGCCGCTCCTGTCCACCAGTGAAGCCACTGCCGCCACCACGCCACCGCGGCTCCGGACGATCTCGATCGTCTCCTGCACCCGGCCACCCCGGGTTACCACATCTTCCACGACGATATACTGCCGCCCAGCAGGGATCTCAAACCCGCGGCGCAGGACGAGATTGCCCGCTTCTTTCTCCGCAAAAATGTGGGGCTTCTCCAAAGCCCGGGCAACTTCATGCCCCACGATCAACCCGCCAAGGGCAGGTGAGATTACTTCATCGGCTTCAATGCCGCGCAGCTTGTCTGCAAGCATTCCACACACCTTCGCGGCGATCGTGGTATGCCGGAGCAGGAGCGCACATTGAAAGAACTGCCGGCTATGCAGCCCGGAGCGCAGGAGGAAATGTCCTTCGAGCAGTGCTCCAGTCTGACGAAAAAGATCGAGAATCTCTGCGCTCATCGATTATCGGCCGAGCGCCTCCGTCGCGACCTTTACCGCTTCGTTCAGATTCTCCTCAACGCCGCTCACAGGAGCAGGTGCTGCAGTGCCATTTGCCACTGCCGTCACCTCGATCTCGACCTGAGCGCCACGGGGAAGGCCCGCTACCTGGATCGTCGAGCGCGCAGGGAAAGGCTCCGTAAAGTACTTGGCATACACCGCATTCATCGCCGCGAAATTCGCCAGGTCTGTGAGGAACACCGTGCTCTTCACCACGTTAGCAAAGGTCATCCCGTTCGCCTTCAGCACCGCGGCAATATTCTGGCAGACGCGCTCGGTCTGAGCCGTGACGTCATCTCCGACGAGTTCGTTCGTCGCAGGATCCAGCGGAATCTGTCCCGCGCAGAAAAGCAGGTTATTGACGGCGATAGCCTGCGAATACGGTCCTACAGCTGCAGGCGCTTCATTGGTGGCGATGACCTTTTTCATAAGTGGACGCGGAGGCTAGCGGGCAGGGTCCTCGTGTCAAAACTTCCTCGGAGCACCTCCGCCGAGCGTGGACGGGAAATTCAATTTCAGTCGTGAAAACGCAGGAAAGTCGCAGAACGCGCTGCCGTGGAGCATCGGCGCCTCTCTTTTTGATGCCCTTTGTCTGCCTTTTCCCGGCAAAACCCGCTTTCCCTGCGGACGATTGTCCCAAAAGGCGACGAGCCGCGATTGCTCTATCGAACGAATGATTTCCCAAGTCTTCACCACACCGATCCTCCGCGAATCGACCGGGCTAACTCTCGAGCAACTGTTTGAGATTCGGGATTACCTCCTTGGCTTGCGTGAAAAGTCAGCCGGAGAGGAAAAGAGTAACCGGGGCGGGTGGCACTCCAGTGGAAATCTCTTCAATCCCGCGGAGTATCGCTCCTTCCCAGCCATGCAGGAGGCAGTGATCCAGGTGCTTTTCCGCTACATCGGCGAGACGTTCGGGTATCGGGGCGACATCCAGCTCGCACTCACTGGCTGGGCAGTGATCAACGGACCTGGCAATTACAATGCTCCCCACAATCACGCCGCAAATCTCCTCTCCGGAGCACTCTACATTACAGTGCCCCCCGGGATGCGCGGTGGCGAAATCGTGTTTCAAGATCCGCGCTTGAACCTCAATGCGCATGAGACTCCTGCCATGCGCGAACTAGGCATCAAGCCGCCGTGGATGGCGACGCAGATCAATGTCGCTCCGACCGCAGGCGACATTCTCGTGTTTCCCTCATGGCTCATGCATTACGTCGAGCCCTTCCAGAGTGACGATCCCAAGGCGGTGAGAATCGTCGTCTCGTTCAATGCCTCGGTCGGGTAGCCATGTGTAGAGGCGGCTCGGGTGAAAGCCGAAGAAAGTAATCAGTGAGCCAGTAATCAGTTGGGACTCCGCTACTTCTACCTTTTCGATCTGCCGTGCACTGGCAGATCGAAACGGGTGAGTTTGGCGGAGCTGGAATGGATCGCTCACGTGCGATGGCCCTCCCGCGAGGTAGGGCGGTCGCGCCGCCGACCGCCGGGAGGGCGCGTGGAGAGTGAAGCCACGTCCACCCTCGAAAAGGCACGCGCGGCGGAAAGGAGACCCTACCGGGTGATTCGACGCGCGATAGCGATTTACTTTCTTCCCGCCTTCACCCGCTCGTTGGCTGCTCTCAACTATTCACTTTCAGAAAAGCCCGCTCCAGCCA
>CBINJX010000047.1:0-12372 GCA_966251085.1 uncultured Verrucomicrobiales bacterium | reverse complement strand
GAACACTACGGTGCTGCCATCGCGCGAGATGGCGGGGAACACGACGGAATCCGTCGTGAAGGTGGTCAACTGCCGATCCTGACGGCTTTCAAGATCGCGCTCCCAGAGGTTGTAAGAGCCGCTTCGATTGGACACGTAGTAGAAACCCTCGCCGTCCGGCCTCCAGAGTGGCCAGCGACACTCCGCTTCTTCGCCGCTGAGCAACTCACAGGTTCCCTCTTCGCGATCGAGCATCCAGATCTGACCGGCTCGCGATCCCCGGTAGCCCTGCCGCCACCAAGCCTCGCCTTCACGGATGAAAAGCACCCGCCGGCCATCCGGGGAGACACTTCCCTCCACGGCGTAATCATCGAACAACACCTTCTCCGCGCGGCGTTCATTTACATCCAGCACCGCCAACCGCGCGGCGCGCCCCACCCAAGAACTCCACGAGAGATCCCGGGTGACGCTAACGAGCAATCCTTGGCCATCGGGCATCCACTCCCGGAGATCGTACCCTTCCGTGTGCCAAGTCAGTTGCCGGGCCTCGCCACCCTCCGCGGGCATCACATAGACCTGCTTGCTTCCCTCACGGTCACTGACAAAAGCGATCTGCTTGCCATCCGGTGAAAACGCAGGCATCGCGTCCACTGCGGGATGCTGCGTGAGCCGTCGCGCCATGCCGCCTTTTACCGGCACTCTCCAGATGTCCCCGCACCAGGCAAAGGCCAGTGTCGAGCCATCGGGGGAAAGCGTCGGGTTCTGCCCGAGGCGCATCGGTTCGGCGTGGATTACTGCCGGGTGCGCAAACGCGGCAGCCAGGAAAAGGAGAAGTGATCTGAGAGGGAGAGAGATCATCGGCTTTCGTATTTTCACACATGTTACCGATGTTCAAGGAGTGAGAGTACTGGAGGCTATGCTTGGCATCAGCCATTTGACGACAAAGAGGGAGCGGAGACCCGAAAGCAGCACGAGAGCGAGCTGACCTTCGACGCACGTCTGTGGCTCTGATCAGTCGATCTCAATGCGAACGGTCTGCACGCCTTTCTCGACGGAGATGACGCAGACGCGTGGTTCACGTTTGCTGTCTCTGTAGGGAATAAAGCTGATTTTCCCATCCCTCTCCAGGTAAGCGCGCCGAAACCGGGCAGGTTTGGTATGGCCTCTTTGAAGTCGCATCGCCTCACGCAAGTCGTGCGTAGTAATGCCTGCCGCTCTCATGCCCCGGCGCTGAGGCTTCCCGTCCTTGATCAGGACAATCCGCTTTCCTTTGATGATGGGGCCAAGCCACTTTGTTCGATATGCAAGCACCGCAAATAGCCAGTGCACTCCGAGGAGCACCATACCTGCGACAATTGTGAGGACTAATGGGGCTGAGCCGTTGATGGCCCTGCTCATGATGGAGCCGAGCATGATACCTACGACGGCATCGAAGGCCGAGTGTTTTCCCAGGAGGCGCTTACTCCCAAGGCGCACGAGCGCCAGCGTGATCACATAGACCAGGATGGTGCGGAGCACCGTCTGGAGTACGTCCAAGTGTTCAACATCATCTCCTCGCCCCAAAAAGGTCTGCAATTGGTCCCAGAGCGTAAGCTGCATGTCAGTTCTCCTTCCTTTCGTGGTGGCACATTGGCACGAGCAGATCCCGTAAGATGCTACGCCCTTTCAGATTTCACCTCGCGCGTGCCGAATAGATCGAGGTCGAATGGCGCCCGATCATCGCCGATCTCGTCCTTTATCAATGCATGCAGCTTAGCGAGGAGTCGCTCGACCAGGGCGGGATCGTGATTTGGATGGTCCGGATGCGCTAAATTCTCCAGTTCGCCGGGATCCTTTACGAGATCGTACAAGGCGACATCGCTCGTCGCATACAACTCCTCGAGCGTAGATGGATTGCCGTATTCCTGCGGGTTGAACCACCGCACCAGCTTGTACTGTCCATCCACCACAATGCGGAAGAATGTGCGGTTGTTAAAGTTCGGTGCTCCGTACTTCTTTCCGGCCTCCTTCATACAAGCCTCGCGGTCGGTGCCGGGAGGCAGATCGGTCAGCGCCCGTAGTGCGCCGCTGATGGCCCACTTGTAGTCGAGCAAGTGCAGCCCGTCCCAGCAAAGGAGTGCCCCGGCACCGGGTGCGTTTACACTGCCACGCGGCCCATCTTGAGCGGGATCGAGGATTACCGATTTCAGGCTGCGTCCCTTGAGGTGAGGATAGCGAGCACCGATCTCCTCTTTGCTGAGGCCCGCGAACTCCAGGAGCGTCGGCGCAAGGTCGAGGTGCGACCCCACGGCCGCGGTGCGTTGTCCTTTCGGTCCGCCCGGCACGCAGACCGTCAGGTTCACGATCACTGCCTCGTCGAACGGAACGGAGCCTTTTTGTTGCATCCGGTGCGCACCGTTCATCTCCCCGTGGTCACTCGTAAAAATGACAATGGTGTCATCCCAGAGATTCAGACGGTCCACCGCGTCGAGCACTTTCGAGAACTCCGCATCCACCAGGCGCATTGCATTGATGAGATAATTGCGTCGCTTGAGCCAGAGATCCGAACGCTCGTCCGGAACTCGTCCATAGTTTTTTTCGATAGCCTCCTTGTAGTGCTTTACTCCGAAGGGCTGAAGCTTGAGGTCATCCGCGAAGTTGTCCGGCAAAGAGACGTTCCACTGTTTCTCAAACCACCCCATGCGCTGGGCAGGTGTTTTCCTGCCTGCAGCCAGCCCGCCTGGAAGCGGCTCCTCGATCGGATCGCTCTGATAGAACATGATGTCGTGCGGGTTCACGAAGCTGCACACCAGAAGCCACGGCTGGTCGAGTTGCGGCGCTTTGCTTTCCAGCCAATCCACCGTGTGAAACGCGACCGTGCCGTCGAGCCTCTCTCCCTCTAGTGGTGCGCCATACATTTCCCCCCATTGCTGGCAGTCGGCAAAGCCGTAGCGATCGAGTGCATCTTCGCTGAGGGACATCTCCGACAGGTGCCACTTCCCCTTGAATGCCGTGTAGTAGCCCCGCTCACGGAGCATGTGACCGATCGTGGGGATTTCGGACGACAACTCTTTGATCCATGCGAAATTCGTATTGTCCCACAGACCAGTTTTCTTCGCGTGAACTCCCGTCCACATCGTGGCGCGGGACGGAGTGCAGATCGGGACCGTGCAGTATTGGCGGTCAAAGGTAACACCCTGCGCCTCCAGCCGCTCCATGGCCGGAAACTTTACATCTTCGGGCACCTGCATGTGAGTATCCCACTGATCCATGCACAGAATCAGGATGTTCGGCCGATTGTCGGCGCGGGTGTTATTCTCTGGATTGCCCATATCTATATTGGTTGTCCGTTTGTTCCGGGCCGGGAGCAGAGAGTGGCTTTTCCGTTGTCCTCGTACCTGCCTCCATTTCTGAATTACCGATGCGGATTTAACTTCGGTTCTTGCGTTATGTTGCCGGTGTATCCTGCGGACGCACAATGCAGCGGAAACCGATGTGGCACGCGGAAGTCTCGACAGCTTCGCCCTGCCGGGCCGCTGGCCGGTAGCGGAAGCAGTAGTTTGGCGCACAGAGATGCGAGCCGCCCTTGAGCACCCGGCGCGGGATTTGTGCGCCGGATTCACCCACCGCGTAACTCTGCTCGGCTGAGGTGACGCGAGGGTTGCGCGGGATGCAGCATGCTTTTGCCACCTCGTCCCGATGCCGTGGCTTGAAAAAGTCGCAGGTCCATTCCCAGACGTTCCCAGCCATGTCGTGCAGTCCGTAGCCGTTGGCGGGGAATGCATCGACAGGCGACGTGCCTTCGTAGCCGTCGGCGATCAGATTCTGCCAGGGGAACTCCCCCTGCCACGTGTTAGCCATGAGGTGCCCTTCCGGAGCAAACTCGTTGCCCCATACGAAGACAGCGCCATCCATTCCACCCCTCGCGGCAAACTCCCACTCCGCCTCAGTTGGAAGCGCCTTGCCCGCCCATATCGCATACGCCTCGGCATCTTCGTAAGCGATATGCACCACGGGGTGATAATCCCGGTCCTTCAGCGAACTCCCCGGGCCTTCCGGATATTTCCAGCACGCTGCTGGCATATACGCCCACCATGCCCGGAAATCATGGAGACCAACGCGATGCGGTGGGCGCTGAAAGACGAGTGAACCAGGGACCAGCAGAGCCGGATCGACACTAGGATAGTCGTCAGGGTTCGGCGCCCGCTCGGCGACCGTTAGGTAGCCGGTCTCCTCGACAAAGCGGCGAAACTCGGCGTTGGTCACCGGGTATTTCTCCATCCAGAAACCATCAACTGTGACACGGTGGGGCGGTCGCTCCTCCGGGTAAAACGCATCCGACCCCATGAGGAACGTACCTCCGGGAATCCAAACCATGCCCCGGCAGGATGCCCGGAACGGAGCGATACCCTCATCCACATATGCGGACTCGTGAGTACCCATCATTTCCTTTCTGGATCGCGCCTTTCATTCGTCCCGGCCGTCGAAACTGATAGCCTTGGCAGACTGAGGTTTGAGTGCCAGAGGATCCCAGACGAAAGCTGGTTCGGATCGCTCCTTGATGTGCCCCATCAGATCCCCCTGCCCATTTTCCACGCAAAATCCCCTTATAAACCGAAGGTGCATGATGGCGGAGCTGCGCTATAATCGCAGCGTCTCCCTCACAGCCATGCGCCTCCTCGTTGTTCTCCTTCTCGCCTCGCTCCTCGCAGAGGAAACCCTCCACGCACAAACCATGACGGCCCGGGACGTGCGGCAGGACTCGTACGAGACGCCGATGTGGAGCAATCCGAAAGGCTTCGAAAAGGATGTCTTCACCTTTGTCCGAATCCGGTATGGCACCGGCGGACGCGGCAGGCGGTACCACCCCTACGGCCGCCGCCGCTGGGCCACGGATTTCCCGGATGCCGACCTGAATATCTCCTACCGGCTGCAGCAGATGACCTCCATGAAGGTCGATCCGAGCGGACGCGTGATCGAGATCACCGATCCGGAGCTGTTCCGCTATCCCTTTATCTACATCTCCGAGCCCGGCGATCTGGCCTTTACCGATGAAGAGGTGCCAATCCTCCGGAAGTACCTGCTCAACGGAGGATTCCTCATGGTCGATGATTTCTGGGGTGAGGACGAATGGGCAAACTTCTATCGCGAGATCAAGCGAGTGTTTCCCGAGCGCGAGCCTTTCGACATTCCTCGCAATCATCCGATCTTTCACTGCGTCTTCGATATCCCGGCCGACCTGAATCTTCAGATCCCGAACGTCGCCCTCGGCACCGCGAGCCAGCACCACGGGGTCACGTGGGAACGCGACGACGCTCAGCAGGTGCACATCCGCGGGATTCAGGACGACAAAGGTCGTCTAATGGTGGTGGCCTGTCACAACACCGATAACGGCGACGGCTGGGAGCGCGAGGGAGAAAACGAGTATTTCTTCCGCGAGTTCTCGGAGAAAAAATCGTATCCGCTGGGGATCAACATCATCTTCTACGCGATGACGCATTGAGCGGAGCGGAGGGGGCGGGGCACGAAGAAACAGGCAATCCCTTGGCCCGTCTGCGGGAAGAGATTATATGTCACGGCAGGAGCCAATAGAGTGGCGACTACTATAGCTCCGCCAGAAAGCGCGCAATCTCACGGTCCGAGCGGAGGATGATGATCCGCTTATCCGAAGAACGCTCCTGCAGGTAGGCGAGGGTCTTCGGGCGAATGTTTTTGGGGTACTTCCAGACCCAGCGAAGGAACTCCCAATCGATCTTTTCGGGACAACCCTGAGGAAGATCCGGCCGTGTACGCCCGTGATAGATGAGGCGCCTCCGGATCACTCTCCAGATGCAGGCGAAGCGGCTCCGATCGACAAAGATCGCAGTATCACACCGCTCCAGCCGCGGAATGAGCGTATTGTGGTAATTACCATCCATCACCCACCGATCCCCCTCCATTAGCCAGGCGACTTTCTCCCGCCAGTCGTCCGTAGCGGTTTCGACCCAGCCGGGGTTCCAGTAGTGTGCATCGAGATGAATCACCGGCAGACCAAACTTCTGCCCGAGCGCCAGGGCGAGTGTCGTTTTTCCGGCGCCACTGGAGCCGAGCACGAGAACACGCTGCATTGCTGGAATATTCGCTGTCGGCGCCTCATGAGAATGCATCGCCATCATCTGAAGCGTTGAAAGCCGGGGCGCAATCTTCGAGTGCGGTTTCACGTCGTGGTTCCCGCAGACCGGAGACGGGGCGCGTCAACGTCTTGGAGGTAGAGCGATGTACCCTGCGCGGAGAGCATGTGAACCCGTTTGTGGGTGTTCTTCGTACGTGAGCGCTGGGATGGGGATGATTGTTCCCGGTCGCCGCCCTTCTCCTGAAATTACGGCTCTCTCCTTCCGCAACTTACCGCCTGGGTCCGCGCCTCGGCCGTCGATTTAACAGGTACACACCGCCTATCAAGCCAAGCACCATGCTCGCTGGCTCTGGCACGACCGTCACGGTGTTGCTCGCCAACCCGGCTGCATCGGGATCCGCCCCACCCTGAGAGGAGGTCAGAAGTGCATCGAACGACACGGTCGAGCCGTCCCCCGGAACACCCCAGCTGATGCCACCATGCAAGGCCGCCGTCTGGCGTGTGAACTCGCCATAAATCTGGCCGTCCACCGGGGCAACGTGTGGATCGAATGCCTCAGCCAAAAGCCCCGGAAACCAACGCAGCCCGAGCTTCGTTCCTGCCGGAAGCGATTCGGTTTCGAACGTAAATACCCGGCTCAGCATGCCCGGAGTATCACTGCCGATGGAGAGATCGAATGCAGCGGCGGAGTCGAAATCCGGCACACCGCTCGCCAGCGAGAAGCTGACGAGCAGAAGACGATCGTCCCCCGACACCCAATTGCTTTCGCCATCCGCAAATGTAAGCGGATTGAAAACGCCATCCTGCCCGAGATCGATCAGCTGGAGCAGACTTCCCGGCGCGAGCGGCTCGAAGAGCGTGGCGCTCCCGCTCAGGAGGAATCCACCGAGCTCGATTGTCACGCTCGCGTGAGCGTCAGTGGGAATAGAGAGGGCGATCGCAGAGGCAAGCGCCGCGCAAATACGGATACGCATGAAGACTGAAGTTCGTAGGTTGATAGGATCTGGTTAGACTGAGCGGCTCGCGATAGCGCCGCTCACTGGAGCGACTCCTTGAGCCAGTCCATACCGGGATTTGCCGCCTTCTTTCGGATGATGTAGCCCCGCCCCGGCTCGAGCATCACAGATTGCCCCACCGTGCCGCTCGTTCCCACCTGCTTCCACCCTTCTCCCGCACGGTAGTAGTAGATGGTCGAGGGTGGTGCGTTGAAGCCTCCCGCTGCCGGGAACGCGAGCAACTCGTCCTCCCGGGCAAAGTCGCTCGTGGAATCCTTGATCACACTCGCCTCCTGATCCGCACGGCGCAGACCGGAGGCATCCAGGGTCACCGGTGTTGCGTGGTTGAGCGCGACATAGGTGTCATTCGGTGAAATCCCGTTACCTCCCGGCACAAACGACACGGAACGCAGCAGCGACGCAGGTCCCGTGTTCCAAAGGGTTAAATCCGTGGTGTTCCGCCGACGGACGATGAAGACACTATTCGGCGGAAGCACGTAATCTCCGTAATCGGCGGTTCCCTGCCCAGCCGCCCGCCAGCCTACACCGGCGAGATGGTGGATGATCAGGTTTGCGGCCTTGTTGATCCCGACACTTGCGTCGGAGTAGTTGGGAATCAGGATCTCATCCCGCAACAGGAAGGGATTCGGGCGCGAATCGATCACGGGAGCGCCATCCACCTCGAAGATGTCGCGAACCCGCCAGTAAGGACGAATCTGCACACGATCGTTTAGGTGGATCGCTCCGAGCTTCGGATAATTCGTCAGCTCATCCCCTTCTGTGTCCAGATGGATGGTATCCTGACTGTTCCCCGTGATCCTGAACGAGACACCCTCAAGACCTCCGGAGATAATCTCCAGATAGTAGCTCTCCCGTTGTCCAGCAGCGGCGTTATAGACGAACTCGTTGTCGCTCCAGGCTGGCGAGTGCGGCGTCCCCTCGGGCTCCGCAGTTGAGATAGTGAGGGTATTCGCACTGCTCTGTACAACGTACCCTTTGAACACCGGGAGGCGCTGCATCGGGAGCGAGAGGACATTGTCCGATTGTCCGCGGATGAGCAGAGGCTGCACGCCTACAGGCTTGGTTCCGATGCCACTCTCGGCAAAGGCGGTGCTCCCCATGAGCACCCCGCCGACCAGGCACACAGCCAACTGGCGAGTGTTAGTTAGAGATTGCATGAGCAACGTGGGATGATGCGATCTGTTGCGTTGCGCTTCCATCACTCGGCGGCATCGATGCGGAACCGGTAGAGACGCCGGCCGGTTCCAGCAGGGATGGTCCATTCAATCGCCTCTCCGGATGCAGTCCACTGCTTGAGATCGGTGCTCTCTTCCAGTTGAAGCTGCAGGCGAACCTCGCCTTGCTCTACATCGACGACGACATCATCCGGACGCAGATCGAGCAGGTCCTGTTTCGTGAACAGGCCGAACTCAGCACGCTGCTGCGTAACTGCATCGAGCACGGCCTTGTCACTCCGGCGGGCATTTGTACCCATCTCGACTTCCAGGCGATCGCTCACGCCATCACCATCGGTATCGATCCTGCGCTCCTCGGTGCCCAGCTCCACGAATTCCCGATAGTTGTTCAGGCCATCGCCATCATCGTCGAAGTCGGCATCGTAGTAGTCCAGGATTCCATCCTGATCGGTATCCGCCGCACCAAGATCGAGCTGGAAGGAGAAGTCCTGATCCGCAGTGAGCAGGCGGTTATCATAAATCGGCGAATAGCTGCTCACCTTCACCGTCTTGCCGTCCGGTTGGAACTCCAGCACGCGGAGGTAACCTTCACCACCGAGAGTGCGGAACTGATAGTTTGACAACATCTGGTGAACAGGTTGCCCCGCATCATTGTTATCGACACGATACCCGGTTCCGTCGCCGAGCACGTGCCCGTTTACGGTCATGACGAAGTTGTGTTTCTTCACCAGTTTCTGCCACAGCTCCTCGCCATCGTTTACTCCACCTGGCGTGCTGTACCGGTGTGGGTTGTAATCCTGAGGACGGGTCGTATCCGTGATGTCGTACCGATAGTCGTTGTTGTTCATGTACGCATGGGTCACGAGGATCGCCTTGCGGTTCGGATGCTGATTGAGGATCTGGTCCGCCCATGCGATGGTGCTGTCCCCCGGCCCCCACTCCAGGCACATCACGATCCACTCCACACCGCCTGCGCGGAAGAGATGGTAGGAATTGTCCATCTTCCCCGGCTCCATCGCTCCGCCAAAAGTCGGCCATGCGCGATAGTCTTCCTCGTAGAAGTAGTCGTTCATGAAGGTATCACGCGTAGCAGCATTTCCACCCGGACCGTAGTCGTGATTCCCGGGAACAATCGCGTAAGGAACGACACCATCCAGCGTCCTCATGGCACGCCGCGCATTCCGCCACTCGGGAATGGAGTTCACATTCACGATATCGCCGAGGTGGAACACATACCGGATGTTCCGGGGGCGGATATTATTTGCGATCCACGAGGTCTGCGCCTCGAAGAGCCCCGGATAGTTCTGCGAATAGATCTGTGTATCCGGGAGAAGAACGATCGACCACGCACCGTCCTTGATCTCGGATTCACCGGGTTGTGGAGTGATTTTGATCGGAGGAGTGCTCAGGTCGCGAACCGCTTTCGTGTATTCGTAGAGATTGGCAAAGAACGGCTCATTGAAGGCCTTTAGCGAGGCCGATGCCGTTTCCGCGCCAGTGACCGGATCGAGGATTTTGTCCACTGCCAGCGCGGAGACGAAGAAACGCCCCTGCCCATATGCGCCTTCCATTAGGCCGGGGTAACGCGCCTGCGGATCTCCCGAGAGGATCACCTCAAATCCGAAGAAGGTCTGAAACACCTCCCAGAGCGTGTTCTTCTGATGGGTATTCGGAGTATCCCAGAGGGTGAATTGGATCGCGTCCCCCGAGGCAGTCCGCGGGATACCGGCCATGAGCGGATGATCTTCAGAGAGAATCAGCGCTTCCTCAAAATCCGTGTCGCTCCGGCTTCCATCCTGTGTGTCTGGAAGAAAGGGCGGCTTGAGTTCCGTCTGATCCGCCTGGGCAAACTGAACGAGCAGGCCGGCACGATCGATGAAGTCATCAAGGTGGTCTGCATAGGCAGCCATATAAGCCTGATATTTCGGGCTATCTGAAGCGAAGGAGCCAAACGCAATCAGGTCCACATCGGTGGAAGGATGACTCGCGGGATCATACGGAGGCCGGTCAAGAGGAAGCGGTTCGACATGAAATCCTGCACGTCGCAGGAGCTCGCCCAAACCGGCGCGGCCGCTGAACCCGTCCACCGCCTCGAAGACATAAGCACGCAGACCGTGCGGATTCTCCGGACTTACCGTTGGCGGTGGATTCGGTGTTGTTCCAAGAGTGCTGTAATCGACCGGTGTGGGATCTTCCGAGGGAGCGGCGCTCGATGGACGGGCGGCGATATCAAGTACTCCGATTGCCCCGAACTGCGTCGAGGTGCTCGTCGGTTTGACATCGATCGTGATACTTCCCGTGGCATCGGGAACCATCGAGAGGACTCGGGCGATATCCTCAATATTGTCGATCGCATTGAGAGACGCCACCTCGGTTGTCGCTCCCGTCACGGTGTATTCCGTTACAAACACCTGAGTGTTGGGACGATTACTCGAGACGAAAAAGCGGAGGTCGTAAACGGTCTCCCCCGTAGCATCCAGACCCGAGATCGTGATGGCACCATGCGCGTCGCTGGTTTTATCTACATACCAGAAATCACTCGTTGCCGTAGGCATGTAGATGGTTTCCCCGCCATTATTGTTACTCGAATGCGCAGGGAACCCGTTTGTGATCGTAGCCGTAATCCCCGTGTGCGCCACACCTGTGGTATCCACGAGTGAAGGGATCGACGTTACCGTTGCCCGATCCGCGAAGTTATTCCAGTGGCGACCGAAAGCATCGGGCGAAGGCGTCTGTTCCGCAGGCACACCGAAATCGAGAAGAAACCGCTCCTCTGCCATTGCCGAACACGCCAATATAGTAAGTATCAGTGGAAGAAATCGTCTCATTAGGTTGCTGTTTGCAGGGACCTCCTAATGACCGCGGGGCATCGGCAAAGCCAGATGTCTAGTGCAACGATTCAGCGGCAGACGCGTGGCGTGAATTTTACACATTCAGTGGGGGAACCATTTTTCCCCGACACGAATGTGCCTGGCGAATTGCAGTGGGGAGCTTTCATCGGCGACTACCGGGTTCCCTCTCCTCATCGACTCGCGTGAGAGTCTCTGAAATGCCCAGCAACAGCTTTCATCACCCACACCGACACCGTTGCGCGCTGCCTCGGAGCAAAGCGCCGAGACAGCTCTATCATTGATGTGCATGCGCCCCGGCCGGGCGCAACTCCGGCGCAGATTACGCTACACGCCTACGTCGCATTCCCAGCACGAGCAAACCAGCTGCGGCAAGGATAGCGGTGGCTGGTTCTGGTACAGCGGTGACACCAACCGTCATTCCGTATGCCGTCAAATCTGCGCCTTCCTGTGCCCCTTCTGTCGTCGGCGCGCCACTCCCCTGCCCGGCGTAGTTCGCCCCGGCTACCGCGAGAGTGTAGCTGCCCGCAGGAAGCTCGAATGTGTAGGAAACGTTGCCGTCGGCGACGCCGTCGCCGTTGATGCCG
The DNA here is from genome assembly GCA_966251085.1 of uncultured Verrucomicrobiales bacterium. Lineage (GTDB taxonomy): Bacteria > Verrucomicrobiota > Verrucomicrobiia > Chthoniobacterales > Chthoniobacteraceae > CBINJX01. The sequence goes on along the minus strand of CBINJX010000047.1, from coordinate 675 downwards.
AGTGTGCTGCCATAGTTTGCGGATGTGCCATCCGCGGCATTCCCGATGTAGGTAAATGTGCTGAAGTCATCGTATGTGGCACTTTCGTCATTGCCCATCTTCCACGTCCCGAGCGCATTGAAGGCACCTTCCTTGGCAGGCCCAGGCAGTGTGGCCAAGTACTGGTAGGTAAGAGCTGTCTCGTAATCCGGCGGGGAGGAATGAGCCAGTCCCGAGTAGAGCGAGAACCCGGGGAAGAAAAGATCCGGACTCAATGAAGCCACCGAGATCGTAACCGTCGCGGTATTCTCCAGTGTGAACCTGAAGAACTTGATCCGGTGGGTATGAGTGAAATCCGCATCCGTTCCGTCAGCCCAGCTCCAGCTGAGTGCCGTCTGCCCCTCAATTGTTTTCGTCTGCACCTCCAGCCCACTGAAGATACCAAAGTCGCGGGTACTGTAACTGAGATGCGCCGATGCTGGTAGAGCACAGACAAGGAACGGGATTACAGCAATGATGCCTTTTGGTGGTAGTATCATTTTACGCAGATAGATGAGATGTGGTGTTTATGCCGAATAGCACGACGCATGAGGCGTCCAGCTCGGCACCGCCCGCTTAGCAATCCCCATGCCTAAACTACTATCAGTGCATGAGCCGTGCGCCACCAAGGAGTGATATCTATATACCTCTGTTAAC
>CBINJX010000046.1:0-12384 GCA_966251085.1 uncultured Verrucomicrobiales bacterium | reverse complement strand
GTTGCGGGTCGGATGCTGCCGATGGAAATGGTCGCAGAGCATCCCGCCGATCCCCATCTCTCGGACATCTTCGATCAGATCAAGAAGACCTTCTCGCTGGAGCACATCAACAGCGACTATCGCACCCTCGCGCTCTGGCCCGACTATCTCGACGCCGTCTGGCAGCGACTGGAACCTCTCGCCCGGACCAGATCTTTCCAGGAAGGAGCAGACGAGATCCGACAGATGGCCCGTTCCATGATCCGGACCTTGCCGCATGAGATCCCGCTCTCCCGCGATGTTGTCACCCTGCTGCGAGAAGATCCGGACAAGGTGCTCGCGATCACTGCAAAGTTCGAGGAACTCCTGGCGCCACTGATCCTGGTAATGGCCCTGCTCAAGCGTGACTGGCGTTCACCCCAGGCAATTGCGGACAAGTTGGGCGGCCGGATCATCGGGTCTCCCCTTCCGCCTCCGCCCGGTGAAGCACGCTCCCAGTGGCGGGAGCCGTGGCGCGAATGGCAACGTAAGCAGCGCGTCTGCGAGTTAGGTGACCGGTTTCTTTCGTATGTCGACGAGGGGGAAGGCGAGCCGGTGGTTCTTCTGCATGGCATCCCGACATGGAGTTTCCTGTGGCATCACCTCACTCCCGATCTTGCCGAGCACTACCGCGTGCTGGCCCCGGATCTCGGCGGCTTTGGATTCTCGGATAAGAGCGATCGTTTCGACCGCTCGCTGACGCGGCAAATGACATTGCTCGAGGCTTGGCTCGACAACCTCGGTGTGCGGAAGGTGCATCTCGTCGGCCACGATATCGGCGGCGGCTTGGCACAGCGGATGGCCGCCATTCTTCCCGAGCGCGTTGCCAGCCTGTGCCTGATGAATTCGATCTGCTACGATTCCTGGCCGGTGGAAGCAATGCTCCAGCTCGGATACCCGGGGGTGAATAAACTGCTCTCCCCATCCGCGCTGATGACGCTCCTCCGTCAGGCAATTGCACAGGGCTTTGCCTCGGAGCCCGACGAGGATGTGATGGAAGGTCTTCTGGTTCCTTACAGCACGGATATCGGCAAGCTCTCACTGATCCGAAATGCGGCGGCGCTGAATACCAATCTGACAGCCGAACTCGCCCCACTCCTGCCGCGCTTAAACATCCCTGTGACTGTCCTTTGGGGAGAGGAAGATACTTTCCAGCCGGTCAAATACGCTGAGCGCCTCGTTTGGGATATCCCGGGCGCAAAACTGGTGCGGATATTGAAAGCGCGCCACTTCGTCATGCTGGATCAGCCTAACGTGGTATCCACCCACGTAAAAATGCATCTCGACGAAGCCACTGCCTCAGTTCTTACGGCATCACAACCTCGCCGCTACCGGGGTGCGTGAGAGTGCCAAGTACCAAGTGAAAGTGCCAGGTGACTATCGAATACATAGCTACTGATTACTGATTACTGATTACTGATTACTGATTACTGAGCACTGATTACTGAGCACTGAGCACTGAGCACTGAGCACTGAGCACTGAGCACTCCCCTCTCCTCAGGAACCCAGTCTTCAACCCACAACCGCCTCTATGAGCACAACCACTCTACATACGGAAGCTGCGGTGATTTACGACGCTGCGCATGTCATCGAGAGCAGCTCCGATTACGACGCGCTGATCCAAGCAGCGGGAGACACGCAGTTTGTCCTGATCGGAGAAGCCAGCCACGGCACTCACGAATTCTACGCGACTCGGGCTGCCTTAACCCGGCGCCTGATCGAGGAGAAAGGATTCCGCGCTGTTGTGTGCGAGGCCGACTGGCCGGACAGCTTCCGGGTGCATCGCTATGTGACGGGTCGGAGTGATGACAGAAATGCCGATGAAGCCCTGAGCGACTTCCGTCGTTTTCCATCATGGATGTGGCGCAACACCGTGGTGGTAGATTTCGTGGAGTGGCTCCGCGATTGGAATAAGCGGAACAAGAGTTCCCCGGTTCCCGCCGGATTCTACGGCATGGACCTGTACAGCCTGCACGGCTCGATCGAGGCAGTGCTGGACTATCTGGACAAAGTGGATCCGCAGGCCGCCCAGCGTGCCCGTCATCGTTACTCCTGTTTTGAGCATTTCAGCAAGGAACCGCAAAGGTATGGTCTCGCCACGGTCCTTCGAGGAGAGGAACCGTGCGACGACGAGGTGATCGCGCAGCTTGTCGAGCTGCAGCGCCGCCAGCGGGAACTCATGTATCGCGATGGTCGCGTAGCCGAGGAGGAGTTCTTTTCAGCTGAGCAGAATGCGCGACTCGTGAAGAACGCCGAGCGTTATTATCGCGCCATGTTCCAGGGCCGTGATGAATCATGGAACCTGCGCGACACGCATATGTTCGAGACGCTGAATGAGCTGGTGTCGCATCTCGATGGCGGAAAGGCAAAGGTTGTGGTCTGGGCGCACAATTCGCATCTCGGCAACGCTCGGGCCACAGAGATGAGCGAGCGTGGTGAACTGAACGTGGGGCAACTCGTAAAGGAACGTTTCCGCTCGAACTCGTTCAATATCGGCTTCAGCACCTACAGTGGCACAGTCACGGCAGCATCGGATTGGGGGGCAACTGCCGAGCGCAAACGTGTGCGACCGAGTATACAGGGTAGCTACGAGGCGCTATTCCATGAGGTCGGCCTGCCACATTTCTGGCTGGATCTTCATGAAGAGAATGACGCGGTCGCAGCACTCCGGCATGAGCGACTGCAGCGTGCAATCGGAGTGATTTATCAGCCGGCAACGGAGCGATGGAGCCACTATTTCCATGCGCGGCTCCCGGATCAGTTCGACGCCATGATCCATCTCGATGAGACGACCGCGCTCGAACCGCTTGAGCGCAATTCCCTGTGGGACGCGGGAGAGCTGCCGGAAACTTATCCGTCAAATCTGTAGTTCCCGGCTGGATGCCCCTTGTGTGTGGAGAAGGAGCATATCAGAGGCGCTACCTTGCCGCCCGGAGTGGTAGCCAAAGGTGCGTTTACAGAAAATGCGGACGTCGCCCAACCGATCTCACACTACTCATACCGCAGCGACTCGATAGGATCGAGATTCGCCGCCTTGTACGCTGGATAACTTCCAAAGATCACGCCAAGCAGCGAGCAGATCACGAGGGCGAGGATAGCCCAATCCACAGGAAATGCCGGAGGCAGCTTCAGAAGGTAAACCGCAAGTGCATTTGCCCCCACCATCCCGAGTGCGATGCCAAGAATCCCGCCGATCTCACAGAGCACGACCGCCTCGATGATGAACTGAGTCATGATGTTGCGCTTTCGTGCACCAATCGCCCGGCGAATCCCTATCTCGCGGGTTCGCTCGGTCACGGAGACAAGCATGATGTTCATGATGCCGACACCGGCGGCAACGAGGGCAATGGAGCTGACAAGGGCGAGCCCGGCGCGAACGGCGAAGGTGACCTTCTCGAACTGCTGAATCATCGAGTCGCTCGTGAGGATCTCGAAATCATCCTCCTCACCCGGAGGCACTTTCCGCAGGGTACGCATGATTCCCCTCGCCTGTTCCTTTGTGTCCTCAAAAGAGTCCGGATCGACAGCCTGGACGAGAATGGAGAGATCCCGGAGGCGGCCGTAGCGGTTGAGGCCCGTAGTAATCGGCACTGCAACCAATCCACTTGCCGCCTCTTCGGAAGCGGTACGCTCCAGGACTCCGACGACATTGTAATTGATCGAGTCGATCTTGATCCGTTGCCCCAACGGCGAGCCATGCGGAAAGAGCGCGGTTGCCAGGTCGGTGCTGATCACACAGATATCCCGCGCTGCATCGACATCGGATTGAATGACGGCGCGCCCCGCCGTGATGGTCCAGGTGTTGGTCTGGAACACACCCGGAGTCACCCCCTCCATGGAGATATTCGGCGGAGTCTTTTCATAACGCGAGGTGACATCCTTGCTGCCGAAGGAGGCTGTGAACCCGACATAGGCCGGGAGTGTGGCGCGTTCCTGAAACATCTCCGCCTGAGCAAAGGTGATCTGCTTGCGGCGCCTGTATTTCATGAACCCTTCCGGTCCTCCGAAATACGCCCCGGGCATCTTCTGGATGACGAACGTTTTACTCCCGAGCTGCCCCAGTTCGCGCTCGATGTTGTTCTGTGTCGCCCGCATGGCGGTCATCACGAGGATGATCGAGAAGACGCCCACGAGAACACCAAGCAGAGTCAGCCCCGAGCGCAGCTTGTGTGAGGTGATGGCGCTCAGTGCCATGGCAAAACTCTCGCGCAACTCCGTGTAGAAACGCTTCGCCGGAGTCACCTTTGGACGGAGTGGTCGCCGTGGGTCAGTCATTGCGCAACGCATCCACAGGTTTCATATGCGCCGCCCGCCACGCAGGCAGGAACCCGGAAACGACGCCGGTCACCAGCGCGACAGAGATCGCGAGGAGTACCACGGACGATGAGATGCCAACGCCGGGCAGGAATTTCTGCGCGACTTGAACCATGGCCGTCGCGATGCCCAGGGCGATCACACCTCCGATCAAGCAGATACTCGCCGCCTCGATCAGGAACTGGAGAAGGATGGTCCGACGCCGTGCACCGAGCGCTTTGCGAATCCCGATCTCGTAAGTCCTCTCGGCAACCGAGACGAACATGATGTTCATGATCCCGATCCCGCCGACAAACAGCGACAGGCCCGTAATGAAAAAACCTGAAGTCGCAATCACGGCGGAAACTTTCCCGAACTGCGACATCAATTGCTCCTGCTGATTGATCGCGAAATCATCATCCTGCCCGGGCGGCACCCTGCGGACCTTGCGCATGATGCCGCGCAGTTCCTCTTTGGCCTCCTCGATTCGCTCCGGATCGCCGACCTTGACCTGAATCGTGCAACTCGGGTCCCAGCGGAAGCCCGACACCATCTTCCCAATCGGGATGATGATCTGGCTATCCAGGCTCATCCGGCCCAGCACACTGCCGCGCTTCTCGATCACACCAATCACTTCGAACGCCTCGTCTCCCAGACGCACCTTTTGTCCCAGCGGCGACTCGCGCTCAAAAAGCTTCTCGGCGACGTCCGCGCCCACGATGCACACGTCGCGGTTTGCATACGCCTCTGCCTTGGTCATGAAACGCCCCGATGCGAGCGTGATCCCGCCCGTGACAAGGAACTGCTCATTCGTTCCGATCACCATCACCATGCCCGAACTGCGGTTTCTATAACGCACGGACTCCACGCCGTGCATCACGGTCGGTGCCACCCCCCTGGCCATGTTCATCTCCCGCTCCACTGCCCGTACTTGGGCGAGTGTAATCTTGCTCCGTTTTCCGGCAGCGTCCCATTGGCGGTTTGAGCCGATGAACCATTCACGCTGATCCACATAGAGGACATCGGTACCAATGAACGAGATGGCGTCACGGAAGGTGTTGTTCAGCCCTTCCATTGCAGTCGCCATCAGCGTGACCGTGACGACACCAATCACAATTCCGATCGTGGTCAGTACCGACCGGAGCATGTTCTCCCGGATTGCCTCCCAGGAGATCCGTGTTCCCTCGACAATCTCGGTGAGCAGATTCATCAGGCGGGATGCATTACCGGCTCGTCGGCCGCTACCAGCCCGTCCTGAATCCGGATGATTCGCCGCGCATGCCGGGCGACCCGCTCTTCATGTGTTACCACAATGAGCGTGTTTCCCATCCGATACAGATCCTCGAAAAGCTGCAGGATCTCCGTTCCCGTGCGCGAGTCGAGGTTCCCCGTCGGCTCATCGGCCAGAAGGATCGAGGGCCGGTTCACGAGAGCCCGGGCCACGGCCACACGCTGACGCTGTCCTCCGGACATCTCATTCGGCTTATGGTTCACGCGTCCTTCGAGCCCCACATCCTTCAGGGCTGCGAGTGCCAGATCCCGTCGCTCGTCGAGAGGCACTCCGGCATAAATGAGCGGCAGCTCCACATTTCGCAGCGCGGTAGAACGAGGGAGAAGATTGAAAGTCTGGAAAACGAACCCGATCTCGCGATTGCGGATATCCGCGAGTTCGTCGTCATCCATCTCGCTCACGTTATGACCGTTCAACTCATACGTGCCCGATGAGGGCGTATCGAGGCAGCCGAGCACATTCATCAGGGTCGACTTTCCCGAGCCCGAGGGCCCCATGATCGCAACATATTCGCCGGGCTCCACGCTGAGCGAAACGCCGCGCAACGCGTGCACGGTCTCGCTGCCCATCTCGTAATGCCGGCAGATCGAATCCAATCGGATCAGGCTCACTGCAGACTACTCCTTCTCTGGTTTCGGCGGCTCGATCCCGAGCTTCACCTTTTTCCCATCCTCCAGGTCCTTGCTGATCGCCTTGTATCCACCCGAGACAATCTCCTGCCCTTCATTCACACCGCTGATGATCTCGAAGTAGTCGTTGTCACTGATCCCGGTCTTCACCGGCAGCATTTTCACCAAGTCGCCCTCCCGTGCGAAAACGACTTCCACCGGCTTCACCGGTGCTGCCGTCTTCTTCTCCTCCGCAGGAGCCGGTGTCGCAGCCCCGGCTTTCGGCAATCGGGTGGTCACACTCTGGATCGGCACCGTGAGGACGCCCTTGCGTGAGCGAGTTTCAATCTCCGCCGTTACAGACATTCCCGGACGAAACGCCTCCGTTTCGTTTACCCGGATACGCACTTCGAACTTCGGCGCCTCCTGTTGATTACTGCTGGCGTTTGGAAGACCGGAGCCCTTGGAGGCATTCGCAATCGCCGTGACCGTACCGGTGAACTTGCGATCACGGAACGCATCGACCTCGATCCGCGCCTTCTGCCCCACTTCGATCAGTACGATGTCGATCTCCCCGATATCCACACGCGCCTCCATTTCGTCGAGCTTGGCGACCGTCATGATCTCCGTCCCCATGTTGAACGAGGTGCCAAGCACACGTTCTCCGAGCTGTGACTTGAGCTTTGTCACGGTCCCGTCGATCGGCGCGACAATAGTCGTTCTCGCGAGATCATCATTTGCGCGATCCAGCGCAAACTTCGCCTGATCAGCCTGATGCTCAGCATTCTGCAGCCGCAGTCGCGCCAACTGGTAATTCGTCGTGAAATCCTGAAACACACTGGCGGAAATCAACCGGCTCTTTGCCAATTCCTGGTTCCGCTTGTATTCCGCTTCTGCGCGTTCGAACTCCGCTTCCGCCTGTTTGTGGGCACCGAGCGCCAGCTGATAGCCGGCTTCCGCGGAGTTCTTGCTCGCCTTGTAATTGTCGGGCCGGATCTGCACCAGCAGCTCTCCCTTCTTCACCGTCTGCCCTTCCTTCACCGGCAACTCCACAATCTCCCCCGCCACCTCCGGGCTGATCACCACCTGGGTCACAGGCTGAATGCGGCCGTTGGCAACTACGATCTCCGTGATATCACGGCGGGTGACTTTTTCTACCTGAACGGCGATCCGATCGTCTGTTTTACGCAAGAACCGGAACGCGCCCGCGACACAGATTGCGACGAGTATGATCAACCAGACGATGAGTTTCCGCCGGTTACGCTTCTTGGGCTTCGACATTCGACATCCAGGGGTAGTGGTTTGCGCAGGGAGGTGACTCTGAGCGGCGAACGTTGCAAGGGAACCCTCGTCTTCGCAACCGCAATCTCAATTCGGACGGTGCAGAGAGCGCCAACACCGGCTTCCTGGTCGAATTCAACAGCACCTCACCCTATCAATACAACGGCGACGGGAGTGAAGAAAACCACTGTTCATGCCGAGTCGCGGAGCATGAACGACGAGTTCTTTTATGGAAAGCAGCAACCGGAAGGAGCTTTTTATGACCGTGGCGCAACATAAGACCCGATACGCAAGCCGTAGGAGATCCTGAATACAATAGTTAGCTAACCTCCACGACCACCCCCAGCAGTGAGCATATACCCGGTAGAATAGTCATGGAATGCGCCGTGTTCAAACGCTCATCGGGAACGCAAATAGGGGAAACCAAGCTCTTTCAGCTACCCGAATCAGTTTCCGCTATGAAGCTTGGAATTATTGGATGTCTTGCAGGATCTGCCGCAGCAATCCTCTTCAGCGGATGCGCGGCTGATCCCTATGCGACCACTACCACCAGATACGGAACCGGATATTATAGCAGCTATGATGCCGAACCAACATTCGTTGAGCGGCGCACCGTTGTAGTAGATAACGTGCCTCGCCAAGTTCCGATCTATCGGACAGGCGACGCTTTCTTCTACACCTACGGAGGACGCCGATTCGCCTATGATTACCCTGGATTCCGGCGGACTGCGGATACGCGCTTTGTCACCAGGCGAGGCTACTCTGCAGGCCAGTATCGTGACTGGGACCGCTTCGATGACAACCGCAGGGTTATTCGGACCCGGGTCGATGATGAGCGACGGATCCGCCGTTCGGCCTACCGTCGAGACGACTTGGAAGATCGCATAGGGTTCTCCACAAGTCCCCTTGAGCGGGATTTCACCACAGTCAACGAACGCGAGCGGATGCGCAACTGGGATGGCTCTACACGAATGACAGAGCGGCGAGTCCGCATCGTTGAATAACCACATCAGGCCGCAGCCACACGGACTGCAGCACATCAGCAACTCCGCCCGCGGAGAACCCCTCAGGTGTTCTCCGCGGGCGTTCTTTTGAACATTCCCGAACAGGAGAGCCTCCTTAATCCTACCCACCTCAGCAGCAGGACCACCCAGAGAACAAGAATAAGATCATGGGCAAGATTATGACCCGAAGCCTATTCGGACGATCCCTAAACTCACACCAACATCATAAAACTCAAACCTACATATAACACATGCATACCGCCATCGAATACCACACCCTGAATATACACCCCATATGAATCACAAGCCACACATATAGCCACCAAAGACCAAACCACTCCGCAAAGGCGATTCAGTGACCGCTATGAAACTCGGAATTATCGGATGCCTGGCGGCCTCCGCTGCAGCGTTGCTCTTCAACGGCTGCGCCGCTGATCCTTATGCAGCTGATTACCGGACCGAATATACCCGCACCTATGCGGCAACTACGGACCCGGTCTTCGTCGAGCGGCGGATTGTCACCGTCAACAAGACACCGCGAGATGTACCCATCTACCGGACAGGCGACTCGTATTTTTACACCTGGGGAGGTCGCCGTTACACCCTTGCGGACTACCCGTATCGCACAACAGTCCCAGCGACTACAAGAACCGTTCGGACCCGCGCCTATTCCTCCGCACGTTACCGCACCGTTGACCCGACGATCGTTCGCGACGACGTAGATGTGGACGTGGATGATGTGGGTGTGGTCCCTGCCACAACCCGGACAACGACCACCGTCGTAGAACCGGAGGTGATCGGCGAATCGGTCCCGGTGACGCGGTATGGTGGTTCGAAAGAAGTCGTCGAAATTCGCGACTAGTACCGCCTGTGATTCAGATGAACTCCCGTCCCGCGTGCCGGGCTAGGAGGGGGAGGATAGAACGGCCCGTTGCGGGGCAGAACCTCGCGACGGGCCGTTTCGATTCAACGGCATTCGCGAACAAGTTCAGAACTGGCGCTTCAAATGCTATCCTTTACGGCCTCTCCGGGCGCGTCTAGAATCGTTCCCGGTTTGCAAAATGAAGTCCCCGTCCCTTCTCTGGCTGTTGTTCCTTTTCTGTCCGCCTTTGGTCAGAAGGGATTGCTACTGTACAGAGATGCCCCTTGGGATGCCGACCAGTTTGCACAGGCGACGCCATACAAGGAGGTCGAGAAGTTCTCTACCGTCCATAATCTCACACGGATGGACGGCGGAAAAGTCCGGGTGAGCAGCGCGCTGGTGATCAAGGACATCCGGTTTCCGACCCAGTCAAATCTCTCGAATATCTCCACCGAAGCTCAGGTGAAGGTACTGAATGCCGCAGTGGCCGACTGGACGGCGACCGTGAACCGCTACCCGACCTCGGCCAAACATCTCAAGCCGCACATCGCTCAACTCCAGGCCGAGATCGCGCAGTTCCGGGCAGGCAAAGTAAAAGTCGATGGAGTCTGGACAAGCAAGGAAGCCCTCGTCGCGAAACGGAAAAAAGCTGAGGAAGATCGACGAAAGGTCTTAGCCAAGCTGGACGAAGAGGCGAAGACGATGGGGATGCTTGCGGAGGAATGGGCCGGCCTCGATGAGGCCGCCCGGAAACGCGCAAGGGAAGCGAAACTCCGGGCTGAAGAGGCTCAACTACAGGCCGATGAGGCACGGCGACTTCAGGAGGAAATCGAAAAACAGCAGAAACGGGCAGATGAACGTGCCAAGATGAAGCCGGCGGAACGGCTGGCAACTGATACCTGGATCACGCCTCCCGGGCTGAACGATCAGCAGAAAAAAGAGTACGAGGAGGCGATGGAGACTGTCCGCAAGCAACTCGGCAAAGCGCGCCAGGATCTCGGCTACGGTAAAGAGGCGCAGCGGATGGTCCTCAAAACGCCGGAATACGTCTACGCCTTTCAGCCTTCGCAACTCTCACCAGACGTGCAGAGCATGCGCCCGGCTGAGGAAGAGAAACTCCCGGCCATCATACTGGAGAGCGCCAAGCAGGAGGAGACGATTGAAGTTTTTCCGAAGGCAGGTGAGCCGAAGTTGGTATCGCTGATCACGATTCCGACGGTGAAATCCACAGACATCGAGGAGCTGGCCAACGCGCTGTCTCGGATCCTCGAACTCTGCGGCGCTCTACGCGAAGTGGAGACGGAGGAAGTCAAAGTCGTGGGAAGCACCAAGTAAGCTGCGCCGGGCGGGGCACTCCCAATATGCCCACAGAGAGGCGATTACGTTCTTCTCTCCGTCACGCCCCCGCTGCTTGGATACAGGCGTGATTTATCCTGCTCCATCCGCCTCTCCGCTGATCACTCTTGGAATGATCAGCCTTTCAATGCTGGTCGCCGCTGCGTCCGCCTTGTGTTACGGGTTGGCAGGGCGCCGGTTGGGGGAGAACGATCTCACGATGGTTAAACGCTGCGGCATCGCTTTGGCGATCATCGCAGCTTGGATGATTCTCACGGGAGAACTTGCCGCAAGGGGTGTCATCTCGGATTTTGCGCGGCAGCCACCGCCACTGCTCATCGTGTTCCTCGTGGTTATCGCCCTGGGACTGCGGCTTGGATTATCACGCGTGGGTGATCGGCTGGCACGAGGTCTCCCGCTAGCGGTGCTGGTCGGATTCCAATCATTCCGGTTCCCCCTGGAACTGGTGATGCACCGGGCAGCCATGGAAGGCGTGATGCCACCGCAGATGTCCTACTCGGGCTGGAACCTCGATATCCTCACCGGCATCACTGCCATTATCGTGAGTATCCTGATCGCCATGGGACGCATGCCACGATGGGGAATCTGGGCATGGAATATCGGCGGAATCGTGCTGCTCACGGGAATCATCGTCCTCGCCGGTGTCTCTTCTCCAATGATCCGGGCCTTTGGCGATGAGCCGGCGCGTGTAAATAGCTGGGTGGCCTATTTCCCGTATATCTGGCTTGCCACTGTGCACGTCGTGGCGGCGATCGCGGGGCATACGGTGATCACACGGAAGCTCTTGCGGAGCCCTGAATAAAAGTAATCAGTTTTGGTTCCTCCGCTTGCACCTACTTCGATCAACGGGTGCTGGAGCGTCCCTGCTCCGAGTCCCTGCGCGCTTCACGGACGATTCGCAAGCTACCCTGCGTCTCTTCTGGAATACCTCAGAGCTGCATCGGTGGTGAGCCTCCGACCAGGATGGTCGGGGCACCCGCAGACAGGAATGTCGGCGCTACGGGCACGCCCCGCAATTCGTTACCGCTTCTGCATCTCGGGCAGCTCCACGAATGCATAGCAGAACATGTGCAGCAGATGCATCTGCACATCTTCCACGCGACCGTAATGCGTCTCGTTAATCACGATCACCTGCTCGGCGATATCGGCGAGGCGGCCGCGTTTTGCGCCAACGAGGGCAATGGTCCGCATGTCGTGTTCTTTTGCCCAGGTGAACGCCTTTACGAGATTGGGTGAGTTGCCGCTCACGCTCGTGGCGATGATGACGTCTCCTGCCCTGCCATAACATTGGAGCTGACGGAGATAGACATCCTCGTAGGCGTAATCATTTCCAAGTGCCGTGATCCATGGAGTGTTATCGTTCAACGATAGCACACGGAAGGGATGACCTGTCGCATCGGTCGAACACTTGCCGAGGTCGGTGGAAAAGTGGGAACAGTTGGCTGCGCTGCCGCCGTTACCGATTGCGAAGATCTGCCGGTCATTACGCCATCCTTCGCGGATAGTCTCCGTGGCGCGGGCAACTGCTTCCAGCGGCACGGATTCGAGGGCGCGGTGTTGGGCGGCGACGTAGTCTTTGAGCCAGTCTAACATAGGGAGGTGTGGGATTAAGATTAAGTTTAAGAGTGAGACTACCGGATCGCGTCACGGAGACGGTCCGATGCAAGAACC
>CBINJX010000045.1:0-12401 GCA_966251085.1 uncultured Verrucomicrobiales bacterium | reverse complement strand
CAGCCATCGCAAAATACGGCGACCTGCCCGGACTGCTCGCACTCGGGGAACCCACCCGTACTCGGCAAATCGGTGTCGCCACTTCAACGCAGGATACGCCGGCACTCCAGAATACGGAGCACGCCGTGGAATGGCTCAAAGAAGAACTGAAACGGACGATTACGCCGTAATCATCCCTCATCATTTCATGCGGTCTGTCATCATCACCCCGCTCCTGGTTGCCGCTGTCGCGACAACTCTCTTCGCTCAGAACCCCGCGAACGCTGTTAAGCCCATCCCTCCACGCGGAATCGAAGTGTCAGGCGACGTCCGCATCGAGTTGACCGCGGGCGTTGAAGCACTCGGTAAAGAAATCGAAGCGCTCAAGAAGCAACTCGCCAGCAAACCGAACCTCCTCGCCGCACTTCCTGACGTACAGATCTTCCACAAGGCTGTCGATTGGGCACTCCGTTACGGCGAAATCTTCGATGCCAAACAAATCGCTGTAGCAAAGAAACAACTCGCCCTCGGAATGGAGCGGGCGAAAGCTCTGCGTGAGGGACAGATCCCATGGAACAGCCAGACCGGTCTCGTGGTGCGCGGATACATCTCGGAGATCGACGGCTCAGTGCAACCTTATGGGCTCGTGATTCCGGAAAAGTGGGACCTGAGCGCGAAGACATCGCGCCGGGTCGATTTCTGGTTTCACGGCCGCGCCGAGAAGCTCAGCGAACTCGCTTTTCTGGACGAGCGGATGAGTAAGAAAGGCGAGTTTGCACCGGAGGACGCCATGGTGGTCCATCTCTACGGCCGCTATTGCAACGCCAACAAATTCGCCGGTGAAATGGATCTCTTCGAGGCCAGGGATGACCTGCAGAAGCATTATGCAGTTGATTCAAATCGGGTAACTATTCGCGGCTTCTCTATGGGCGGTGCTGCCTGCTGGCAGTTTGCGACCCATTACGCCGGACTCTGGGCCGCTGCTGCCCCGGGTGCCGGCTTCGCCGAAACCGCTGAGTTCTTCAATGTGTTCGGCCCCGGCAAACAACCGCCGCCGTGGTGGGAACAGGTTCTCTGGCGCTGGTACGATGCCACCCTTTACTCAGCCAATCTTGCAAACTGCCCGACCATCGCCTACTCCGGCGAGGTCGATAAACAGAAGCAGGCTGCGGATATCATGCTCCGCTTCCTGGAGAAGGAAGGGCTTACTATTCCACACGTGATCGGGCCTCAGATGGGCCACAAGTATCACCCGGAGTCGAAGCCAAAGATCGAAGAGTTCGTCAGCACCGCGGCGGAGAAAGGTCGTGAGGTGTTTCCGAGAAAGGTCCGTTTCACCACCTACACCCTGCTCTATCCTCGCATGGAGTGGCTGATGCTCACTGCGATGGAGAAACACTGGGAAAGGGCGGACCTGAATGCAGACGTTGCCGATGACGGCTCCTTGACTGTAAAGACTGCGAACGCAGCCGCATTCCGCATCACGATTCCCGACGGTGCGAAACCCGCAGTGAGGAAAGTAATCGTGGATGGTCAGACTGTGGTGGAAGCGGATGGGCTTACCTTCCTCAGTCTGCAGAAGGTCGATGGAAAGTGGAAGCGCCGCTCGGATCTGCGTGAACCTGAACCCCGAACGCTCAGGAAAGCCCCAAACCTATGCGGGCCAATTGATCATGCTTTCATGAGCCGCTTCGTGATGGTTCGCCCCACGGGCGAGCCGCTCAATCCAACCGTCGGCGCGTGGGCAACCTCAGAACTGAATCATGCGACCGAGTTCTGGAGGAAGGTATTCCGCGGCGAGGCTCCTGTGAAGGATGACACTGCGGTGACAGCGGAGGACATCCGCAATTCAAACCTTATCCTCTGGGGTGATCCGTCTAGCAATGCGGTTCTCGCGAAGATTCTTCCGGAGCTCCCTATCCAGTGGACAAAGGACGCCTTGATCGTCGGAAAAGATCGCTACGATGCGTCCCATATCGCGCCGGTTCTCATCTTCCCGAATCCGCTCAATCCGGAGCGCTACATCGTCCTGAACAGTGGCGTCACCTTCCGGGAGAAAGCCCTGCTGAACAACTCGGATCAGACACCGAAACTACCCGATTGGGCTGTCATCGATCTTCGGACGTCACCGGGGCCGCAATGGCCCGGGGAAGTCGTCCACGCGGGCTTTTTCAATGAAGCATGGCAGCTGCAATAATCCCTGAGCTTCCATGACTCTCCGTCTCCCCACTCTCGCGGCCCTGCTGTTTAGCGCACTGCCGCTGGCGGCACAGCATCCCACGCAGAAGCAGGTTCCACCGCCAGGCATTGTCATTCCGGATGCCGATCGCGCAGAACTCACCGAGTCGGTGAACTCACTCGCCAAGGAGATCACGGCACTCCGCGCGATCCCCGCGGCGGCTCCACTTCTCCCTGATGTGGAGATCTTCCATAAGGCGGTGGACTACGCCCTGCGGCACGATGAGTTCATGAATGCCAAGCAGCTCCCCGTGGCGAAAAGGCTGCTGGAGGAAGGGCATTCCCGAGCCAAAGCACTCAAGAGCGGCAAGGCTCCCTGGACATCGCAGACCGGCTTGGTGGTGCGAGGCTTCCGTTCGAAGATCGACGGTTCCGTGCAGCCCTACGGCATGGTCGTACCGGAGAGCTGGACGCCGTCGGACAAACGCCCGCGGCGGCTTGATATCTTCAATCACGGCCGGAACGACAAACTCACCGATCTCGCCTTTATCGACGAGCGGATGAAAAAGGCCGGCGAATTCACACCGGAAGATGCGTTTGTCCTGCATCCGTACGGACGTTTCTGCAACGCCACGAAATTTGCCGGCGAAACCGATGTCTTCGAGTCGCTGGAGCACGCACAGCAAAACTATCCAGTGGATCCAAACCGCATTGTGATGCTCGGCTTTTCCATGGGCGGCGCATCGGTGTGGCACCTCACCGCTCATCACGCATGGCGCTGGGCCGCTGCTTCCCCCGGTGCCGGATTCGCTGAGACACCGATCTACACGAAGGTCTTTGCGGAAGGAAAAGAACCGCCGCCATGGTGGGAGCAGGTACTCTGGCGTCAGTACAACGCCACCGACTACGCGGCGAATCTCGCGAATGTTCCGGTGATCGCCTACGCCGGCGAAAAAGATCCTCAGATCGCCGCCTCCGAGATCATGGAGAATGCCATGGCGGCGGAGGGGCTGAAATTGGAGCGTTTGATCGGACCGAAGACCGAGCACAAGTACGAACCGGAAACAAAGAAGGAACTTTCGCGACGCCTTGCGGCGTATGCCGAGAGAGGACGCGACGAAGTTCCCGCCAAGGTCCGCCTTGTGACCTACACGCTGCGCTATAACAAACAGGAGTGGGTAGAGGTGACAGCACTGGAAAAACACTGGGAGCGCGCAGATGTCCGTGCGGAGATTGCCGACGAAGGAACGATCAAGCTGGCGACAAAAAACGTTGCCGCTCTGACACTCGACATGCGCGGGAGCGCCATTCCACTCGACAAGACCCGTCCCCCGCTTCTGCTTATCGACGGCCAGGAACTCGTCGGTCCAACCGTCGCAAACCCGTGGATAGCACATCTGCGGAAGAACGGCACGAAATGGTCGTTGATGAAAACCGCGGATGAAGGCACTCCGGCGCTTCGGAAGCAGCACGGACTCCAAGGGCCTATCGACGACGCCTTCATGGATTCCTTCGTTTTCGTTCGGCCCTCAGGAAAACCGCTGAACGAGACCGTAGGAAAGTTCGTGAAGGACGACCTCGAACGCGCCATCAAGCAATGGCGTCAGGTTTTCCGTGGCGATGCCCGGGTGGTGGAAGATCGAGCAGTCACACCAGAGCTGATTGCGAACGCAAATCTCGTTCTTTGGGGTGATCCATCGAGCAATTCCGTACTGGCAAAGATCGCCGGGAAACTGCCGATCAAGTGGGATTCCAAGGAGGTGCAAATCGGCTCACTGCGCGGGGATGCCGCGCATTCCTTACCGATCCTGATCTACCCGAACCCGCTCAACCCGAAGCGCTACGTCGTCCTGAACTCGTCGTTCACCTTCCGGCAGGGATCAAAGGCATCCAATGCCACGCAGACCCCAAAGCTCCCGGATTGGGCGCTGATCGACCTGCGCACTCCGCCGAGCGATAAGGCACCCGGACTCGTGATCGACGCAGGCTTTTTCGATGAGGAGTGGCATTTGCCGGTGGTCGCGCCGCAGGTTTCCACTCGGTGATTGCCGGCTTGGCAATGTTCATTAGCATGCAACCAGCGGACGAAAAGATTACTCGCGCAGCCGGCGAGTAAATCGGCTGCTCATTGGAAAACGTCATTTCCTCGCGCTACCCGTTGTACCGCATTCCAGGACGGCCCTCTGCTGCCCCTGATCCGCTCGATTCATTTTCGCGCTTCCTTAAGATTGAGCAGCTGTAGCCAGGACATCCAGAATTGGCTTTAGATCAAAGTACATTGTTCGAAACGGTTGCCCCGGAATTCGCTCGCCTTTCCCATCGGCAAAGGTGAACCCGAATTTCTCGTAAAAAGGCGACGTGTCGTAGTCTTTGTCGGGATCGAAAAGAGCGTCGACCGTCATGAACCGTGCCCCAAGTCGGGGGCAAAGTTCAGCTGCCGTATATCTGAAGGCCCATTCGACGAGCGCCGTACCAAGTCCCTTGGTCCGCATATCCACCGCCAAAAGCCCAATTTTTATGGCGGGAAAGGATTTATATCGAACGTCTTCGGCCTCAAGCAGTTGGTCTTCCACTTTCAAACTGTCGGCAAGAAGCGTGATGTAACCTGCAAGGCGACCGTCGGGCCATTTTCCAAACCAGCAATGTCCAACATGAGACCTGACCTCTCGCGCAATGCGACCCTTCTTCCAATAGGTCGAGAACTCTCCGCGACACGGCCGAAAGCCATTGCTGTCCGGCTGATTTGCTTGTGAAAGTTGCTCAAATTGGACTGCCGTCCAATCAACAGGCAGCGCCTCAGGCATTGCCAACCTTCTGAGCCGCACCGCCTTGCTTTGCTTTCACCACAAGACTGTCCGCGATTTTGAGAGCGAACGCCTTTGCCTTATCATTGGTCACGGCACGGCCTGCATTAACCGCCTTCAAAACTCGGCGGGCTTCGCTCCCTATGAGAGGAGAAGAAGTTGTATGCAGCGGTAATTTCATCCTGCTCGCACGTTAATCTACAGGGTGTAAATCGGCAAGAAATGAGTGGATGGACTGGGTGTAAATTGGCCTCTCTTGCCCATTGAATGCCGCCAGAAGCGGCTGAATTCCCTTGTGCTCGTCCGCAAGCATTCAATCCGGCTGCCGTCACCTTTCTTCATCCGTCAGAAGCTCTCTCCTTCCGGACGACTCGGCATCTCATAAACCACATGTTTCCGCCGAGCCGCGAGCTCTTTGTGTCAAGCTCTGAGCTTGCCTCATCGAGCCTCAGGCTCAGCTCGGAAAGCTCCGGGCTCGGTGCGTCCAGCCCGAGGCTCTATCAACCAAGCTCAGAGCTTCATATAGGAAGCTCTGGGCTTCAGGTACGAAGCTCCGGGCTCGCTGCGCCAAGCGTTTAGCTTGGTACCCCAAGCCACAAGCTCGGCAGGTAAAGCTCTATAGCTTGGTCGAGGGAGAGTAGAGCTTGGTGCGCGGAGCTTCGGGCTTTGTCGTTCCTTACACGGGAAGGATTGCTCCTCACCTCATCAGCGCTGAGCCGTTCGGAGCGAGCGGTACCTGATCGCTCTAGAGTTCGATTTCATAGGACGACGCTCCCGTCCGAACAGGCCTGACGAACATTTCTTCCGTATCAGGCACCGTTTCTTACCGGATACGTAGTATTCCAAGGCTCACAATGTCCATTCCGTCCCACCGATGTTCTGCGTGTCTATTCACTCAACGCCTAATATAACGCGTTCCTGTCACTTGTTATCCCCATGAGATCTCCCCGCCTTTGCGCACTGGTGTTTGCCCTGGCCCTCCCCTTCCAGCAACTCGCCGCCCATGACTCCGCGGTCGCTCACGAGATGGCTGACGCCGCACAGAGCTTTTTGAAATCGCTGAGCGCTGAACAGAAGGGAAAGGTCCAGATGCCGGCGGCTGATCCGGAACGGAAGAACTGGCATTTCGTTCCGAAGGATCGCAAGGGGCTACCGATCAAGGAGATGACGCAGGCGCAGCGGTTGCTTGCCCATTCACTGCTCGTCACAGGCCTGAGCCATGCCGGGTATGGCAAGGCGCTGGGCATCATGAGCCTGGAGGAGGTTCTGGTGGCGATTGAGCAGGGGCGAGGGCCTGTACGCGATCCGGAGCTGTATTACTTTACGATCTTCGGGGAGCCCGGGAGCAATGAGGGCTGGGGCTGGCGTTTTGAGGGGCATCATCTCTCACTGAACTTCACGGCGGCGGGAGATCAGGTCCTTTCGATGACTCCGTCCTTCTTCGGGAGCAATCCGGGCGAGGTGCGTTCAGGCTCGCGTGAGGGGTTCCGCGTTCTAGCCCAGGAAGAAGATCTCGGGCGTGAATTGGTAAAGGCCCTCAATGAGGAGCAGCGCAAAAAAGCGATCATCCAGGAGAAAGCGCCGAGGGATGTTATCAATGTCCCGGGCCGGAATGAGTTCACGAAGCCCGAAGGGCTGCAGCAGACGGAAATGACCGTGGAACAGAAAGCCGCTCTGGAGAAACTCATCCACACCTATCTCCACCGCCATCGCCAGGAACTCGCCTCCGGTGACTGGGCAAAAATCACGAAGGCAGGCCTCGACAAGATCTACTTTGCCTGGGCGGGCGGGCTTGAGCCGGGGCAAGGGCACTACTATCGGGTGCAGGGGCCAACCTTTGTCATGGAATACGACAATACGCAGAACAATGCGAACCACGTCCACTCCCTCTGGCGCGACCTGACCAATGACTTCGGCCAGGATCTGCTAAAGCAGCACTACCAGGAGTCGCATCAGACGAAAAAGTAACCGTCTGAAGTAAAACCGATCACGGGCAGGTCGAAATCCGTATCCTCCTGCCGTGATTCGTCCTGTTTCCACAATCCGAAGCTCGAGATCGCATAAGGACACCGGCTGACATACACTTGACGTGGCATGACTTCCGGCAACGCTGGCACCGTTATGAAATTTGCTCCCCTCGCCTGTTCGCTGGCCCTGATCTTTACAGCGCCAGTCTTTGCGGATGATGAACCACCATCAGCCGATGGCTCCGGGCAATTCGGCCATTCCGCACATGGCGAGGCGTTCAATGAGGGGCCGCGGATCCGGGGAGAGTTGATACCGGGCACCGGCAATGTTCATTTCCGGGTCACGGCAAAGGACTTCGAGGCGCAGAGGTTCTTCAACCAGCTAATCGGGCAGCTCCATGGCTTCTGGTATTTTGAGGCCGAGCGTTCCTTCCGTCAGGCAGCGGCACTCGATCCGGAATGCGCGATGGCATACTGGGGGATGGCGATGTCGAATCTGAACAACGCGAAACGGGCCGGGGATTTCATTAAAAAAGCCGTCTCGCTCCGTGACAAAGTTTCCCGCCGGGAGCAGATGTGGATCGACTCTCTCTCGGACTACTTCACTGATACGAGAAAGACGCCAAGAGACCGGCGTCAGGCCCTGATAAAAGCCATCGAGAAAATCGCTTACGAGTTTCCCGATGACATTGAAGCGAAGGCACTCCTCGTTTTCTGGATCTGGGACAGCAAGGACAAAGGAGTGCCGATCGGGAGCTATACAGCCGTTGATTCCCTCGCAAACGAGGTGCTCGCGGCGGACCCGATGCACCCGATCCATCACTATCGGATTCATCTCTGGAATTACGAGGACGACCGACGGGCATTGAATTCCGCGGCACTGTGCGGTCAGTCCGCTCCGGGGATTGCCCATATGTGGCACATGCCTGGCCATACATTTACCAGACTGAAGCGCTATGCCGACGCGGCGTGGCAGCAGGAAGCCTCCGCGAGGGTAGATCATGCGCACATGATCGGCACCCGCATCCTGCCGGAGCAGATCCATAACTACGCGCATAACAACGATTGGCTGGTCGAAAACCTGCAGTTCATTGGCCGGGTGCACGATGCCTGGGCGCTTGCAAAAAACATGATCGAGCTTCCCCGCCTTGGGCCGAAGCATGCGGCGGTCGGAACCCGTGGCGGTGGAGAGCGGACCGGGTATGCCATGGGACGTAATCGACTGTTTGAAACAGCACTGCGCTTCGAGCTATGGCCGGAATTGGCGGAATTGGAGGGCACGATGTATGTCGCCCCCGCCGACGATCCCATCGACGAGGCGAAACGTCTGCGAGCTTTGGCGGTAGCGGCATTCAGCCGAGGTCTCAAGGTGCGCGGCTCCGAGTACCTGCGCGGATTGGAGGCCTCTCTGCAGAAAGCACGCGAGGAGCGCGTCGCCGCGGCGGATCAGGCCGAAACCGCCGCAAAACAGGCGAGAAAGACGCCTGACGAAACGACGAAGGCCATGGCGGACGCGCTGAAGCGTTTCGCATGGCGCGTCGATACGACGGAGACGCTACTGGCCGAGGCGCGCCTTTATGCTGGCCTGGCCGCAGCGAACGTGAAGGAGGCTCGGGCGCAACTGGCAAATGCAAAGTTGCCGCCGGAGCGGAAAGCGCGGGTGCTTTTTCAACTCGGTGATAAAACCGATGCAATCGCGGCTGCGCGTGAAGCCGTGAAGAACTCTGAGGGTCAGGTTCTCCCGCTTGCGGTGCTCACGGACCTGCTCTGGAGGAGTGGGAAGAGGGAAGAGGCCGCGGAGAACTTCAAGAAACTCCGCGAGATTTCTGCGCAGGTGGACCTGGATGTGAACGTCTTTGCCCGGTTGATGCCAGTCGCCCGATATTCCGGCTTCATCGGGGATTGGCGTCCCAAGCTGGAATACGCTCTAGATTCGGGCGAACGCCCCGAGTTGCCATTGCTTGGGCCATTTCGCTGGCAACCTTACGCGGCGCCAGCCTGGAGTTTGCCGGATCAGGAAGGTCGCCAGATGTGGCTCGCTGAATTCCACGGAAAGCCGGTGCTGATGCTTTTCTATCTGGGAAGCGGGTGTAGCCACTGCATCGAGCAGCTCAATATCTTCGGCCCAGCCACGAAGGAGTATGCGGAAGCAGGTATTTCGATCGTTGCCGTCAGCACGGATTCGGCTGATGCACTTCACAAGACCTTTGCAAAGGCGACGAACTCCGAGGGATTTCCATTCCCCATCCTGGCAGACCCGACCATGGAGGCGTTCAAGAGCTATCGCGCGTTTGATGATTTCGAGAACATCCCACTCCATGGAACCTTCCTGATCGATGGAGATGGTTATGTCCGCTGGCAGGATATCTCGTACGAGCCGTTCTTGGACTCCGCATGGTTGCTGAAAGAGGCCAAGCGTCTTCTCGCGATGCCTGTCGCCTCCGGTGGTGCTACCGCGGCGGTGGCTCCGGATGAGGAGGAATGACGAGGCGCGAAAGAAATCCGAACCCTGAATGACGAAGGTACGCAGGCGCAGTGGCGCGCCCTTCGTCATTCGCCATTCCCGTCGGCGCAGCCAGTCCCTGAAGGAAGGCCGAAACTATTTCCGTTATGCCGGAAAATAATCCCAGACAGGAGCAGGACGAAACCCTCCGGATCGATCCGGACTCGAATGCCGATGTGAGTTTCTGGGCGGATAAGCTGAATCTCTCCGAGGATCAACTACGTGGCCTCATCGCACAGGTAGGCCCGCGCGTAATGGATATTGAAATGGTCATCGGAAAGTACACGCCAACATCCAACCCGCGGTAAGTACGTGCCAGCCGCGTTCGCTGCCCCGGCCGAAACGTCTTTTACTATGGGTGACGAAGGACAACGCATCGACGTGAACCAGAGCAGGGAGGTTCGCTACTGGACGGGAACGCTCGGCATTTCGGAGGAGCGCCTGAGAGATGTTGTGGGGAAGGTCGGTCCTAACATTGCCGACGTTCAGCGCGAATTGGGCAAGGAAAGGACCGCAGGAGATCCAGGACCGCAAACCTTCCGGAAGGCGGAGTCAGGACAGCGTCGGGTGGATTGATTTACGGCTGGGGAGTGGGAGGCGAAGAAAGTGATTACTGAATCAGTAATCACTTGGTGCACATCCCCGGGAGCCAGTTGGCACCTAACGCTCCCTATAACTTCTTCTCGAGCCTGGAGAGCACGTTGATGAACTCCGCCGCGGAGGTGGTCTGGTGCAGCTCACGCTCTGCCCCCTCCTCCTTGAAAAGGCGCATCAGTGCGCCTGCGATACGCAGGTAATCCGACGCCATTACATGGGGCACCCCGATGCAGAAAATGTAACGAACGGGCTGCGGACAATCGGAGAAGGGTAACTCCCGATTGAGTCGGATCGCGCTCATGGCCATTTCATTCACTGCACCGGTGCGGGCATGTGGGATGCAGATGCCAAAATTGCGCTGGTCGCTCACGCGGCAAAGCGGATGCGCTTTCAGAACTCGATAAAACTCCGCCCAGTCCATCACGCGCTCATCGTCCATCAGGAGGCGAGCAGCATAGTCAATCGCCGCATCTGGCGTATCGAAGGATTGGTTCAGCGCGACGTCTTCAGCCAGAAGCGTATCAGCGATTGTAATCATGACTTTCCGAAGCTGAATCGTGTCTCAGACCGCCGTTCCGCTCCACTTGAGCTTTTGGCGGAGTACTTCGAAGAATGTCATCTCGGGAAGCATGGCGAGTGCGAGTCGGTGGTGTGCTTTGGTGATGCAGATCGCATCTTCGGGTTCGATCGGCTGCGCTTGGCGTCCATCGAGTGTCAGGAATACCCCCCCCTGTCCTGGCGCTGGGGTGATTTCAATTTTCGAGTTATCACTGACGATCACACTGCGGTTGGTGAGGACGTGAGGGCAAATGGGGGTAATGACGAAAACGCCAGATCCCGGCGCTAATACCGGTCCTCCGGCGCTCAGGGAGTAGGCGGTCGAACCGGTCGGTGTCGCGACAATCAACCCGTCCGCGTTGTACTCAGTGAGGGACGCCCCATCGATTCGCACATCGAGTCGGATAAGCCGGGAAAGCTCGCCACGGGAAATGACGGCGTCATTGAGTGCCGACCGGGCAAAAACGACTTCGCCATTCCGCACGATTTCCACCCGCAGTAGAGTCCGCTCGCTCAGCCGGAAACGGTCAGATACGATCGTTTCAACCGCATGCAGATATGCAGCGGCTCCCACTGAAGTGAGGAAGCCGAGAGTGCCCAGATTGATTCCGAAAATTGGTCGGGGGCATTCGCCAAGATCGTGCAGGGCCTGAAGGATGGTGCCGTCACCTCCGAGCACAACGAGCAAATCGCAATTATCCGCCAGATCGCAGGACTGCAGATGTGATTGGAGCCCGATCAAAGCGGCAGTATTCGCCTCGAAAACGACTTCCAGCCCATGCCGTGCGAACTCCTTGCGGAGATCGCGCACCAGTTCTGGAGCCCCCTCCTTTTCTGTGTTGGCGATCAGACCGACGCGTTGCGCACGCATGCGAGAAATTCCTTGTTCCCCTCGCCTCCGAGGATGGGTGATTCGATGCAGCCGAGCCACTGGCGTTTCAGCGTGCCCGTGATGAATTCACGGATCTTTTGCACCGCCTGCTCGTGTAATGCCGGATCGCGAACGACGCCGCCTTTTCCGACCTGTTCCTTGCGGAGTTCGAACTGTGGCTTGATGAGGGGGATCAGCACGCCGTCAGAACGCAATAACTCGACAGCCGGCGGCAAGATCAAAGTCAGTGAGATAAACGACACATCAATTACGCAGATATCGATCGGATCCGGGATATCCTCGCGAGTCATATATCTGGCGTTCAGATGTTCCCGAGCGATTACTCGCGGGTCGCTCCGGATCTTCCATGCGAGTTGGCTGTGCCCGACATCGATCGCGTACACCTTCTCTGCGCCGTGCTGGAGCAGACAATCGGTGAATCCCCCTGTGGAAGCACCGATGTCGAGACAGGTCGCGCCGGTCGGATCAATCCCGAACGCCTGGAGCGCTCCTTCCATCTTGAATCCTCCACGCCCCACAAAACGTTCCCCGGCCCGTACATTGATTACCGCATCCTCGGCGATCCTGGTGCCGGCTTTGTCGACCACCTGCTCTCCCACTGTTACATCGCCGGCCATGATTGCCCGCTGGGCTTTTTCACGGCTCTCGAACAATCCACGAGCTACGAGGAGCAGATCCAGACGTTGTTTGGGAGCGGGCATGGTCTATAAGCACCGGGACGATGCAATGAGCGCCGGTATGTGACCAGCGCCATTTACAGAATGGCCAGTTGTGAAGAGTACCAGCCTCCGTAAAATGTCTTGCAACCGAATCTCTTTGAAAAGAAAACCGCCCGCCCCGCCATGCCAGAAGAGAACCTGCGCGAATCGATCAAGGAAATGATGGTCGAGAACCTGATGCTCAAAGTGCCAAAAGAGGAGATC
>CBINJX010000044.1:0-12644 GCA_966251085.1 uncultured Verrucomicrobiales bacterium | reverse complement strand
TCCTTTCTGGACGTTGATTGCGGTCACGCGAGGCGCCTCCAGATCGATGCCGAATGTACCGGAATACCCCTCCAACGGCACACCTGCCACCGACGTAAGCGCACCAGCAGCGATCGAGACTGTGTGAGTTCCTTGTCCCAACCCGGCCGAAACGGGAACCTCAACCGTGTTCCCATCGATGACCGTGAATCCCGTGACGGGAACGCCATTGATCAGGAAGTCACCGGCTTCCAGAGATGACAACAGCAGCGCCTCATTGAACTTCACGCGAATCGTCGCAGGCACGGCGCTAAGCAGACTGCCGGACACCGGTGTCGTCGAGGTAACTGCAAATGGCTTTTCCACTGCTTCGCCGCCATCCACCGCTAAAACATAATCCCCGCCATGAGCGCCAAAACCTCTCACATACACTGTATATGTTCCGGTGGCTGGAACGATGTATTCCAGGAATGCATTGCGGCCATCAGGTGCGCTGTTGTTGTCCGTGGCCAACACTTGCCCGGATGCGTCATAGAGCACGACAAATGGGTCAAAGGCATTTTGCGAATCAGATGATCCGGGCGTGGTTGTACGGATCTTCAATACCGATCCTTCGGTTGCGCGGACCTGAAAGTAATCCGCATCCCGGGTGTTGGACTCATCCGCGCCAATCGCAGTTAACCCGGAGAACCCGGTAAGAGTACGGGCGCTCGTCAGCGATCTAAGATCAAACACTTCGATCTCGGAGCCGTCCGCCACGAATAGCTCGTTCCCGGAAACGCCGAGTCCTCCTGCAGTTCCGATTCCGGGGAGGATACCCAGGATTGATACTCTGCCGGATATGGGATCGATCTCATGCAATCGGTCACTGCTATCGATGGCAAAGAGTACGCCGTCACCAGCGCCGAGTGCGGTTGAGGAGGAAAACGGGTTTCCGCTCAGGGCTAATGGTCGCTCCACACGACTTACGTAATCGATCGTCCGGATGGAGAATGTTCCGAAGGTGCTCGGGGTGACGTAGATCTTGCCATCGAGGAACGCGAGCCCGGTGATATCGGAGTAGCTCAAGAATGTGCGGATCGTCGCCCCCGTATCGAGGTCTACCTCGTAGATCGACTGCATCCGGGAGCCGGCGATCAGCAGGGAATTACCAGTTGTTGCAAGTGCAAGCTGACCTGAGGACGGAACCTCCTGAACAGGTGACGCAAAACTACGGATCACATAACCGCTCTGCGGATCGATCTCGCGGATGAGATTTGCCACCGAATCGTAAGCAAAGACGCGACTCGGCTCGGATGAACCTGCCTTTCCCACCACGACCATGGACGGGCCGAGAGGCTGTGCCGTTTCGAGGCTGCTGTTGCTCTCCTTTTCAAACTCCGCTCCCGTCAAGCTCACCAAATTATAGCTGCTGCCCAGGGCACCGGTCACGCGGATGTAGTAGCGTCCAGCTTCCGCAGGCGTAAAACCCTCAATGCTGACGCCTCCGCTTCCATTGGGAATGCCCATGGCAAGCACGGTGCCGGCCCCATCCTGAACCTCGATCTTCACAGTGCCGCCTGTGACTGTATCGATGGCAAAACTGGATCTCTCACCCGCCGCGAGTGTCAGCGAGTAAAAGTCCTCCGCCGTGGCCGAAGCGGGAGGAGGCGTCGAGGAAGAGAGATAGACATCGGCTTGGTACGCACCTGCTCCACTGACGTTGCCCGCACGGACATAGTAGGTTCCTGAACTTGGGATCCTGAAGGCGTAGATCAATGAGTCGTTCCCCGGCCCATTGCTGAAACCATCGTCACGCGCAATCTCGGTGCCTGCAGAGTTCAGGATCGCGGCACGCAGGTCCACCGTACTGGTGGAATCCAGGTTCACCGTAACGAGGTCACCCGCCTGGAATTCGAAGCGGTAGATATCCGTGTCTCCGGCACTCGATGTGGCACTCGTCCGTGAAAGATACTGCACCTTCCGCCAGCTCGTCTCCGCGTTATTGGCGGTGGCAATAGTGTTATTTCCTTCAACCTCCGCCTCGAATGTGCCACCCGTCTGCGGAGCCGTACCTGTGTTCTCGAGCCATAGCGAAAGGTCGTATGTTCCATTGCCGCTGAAGCCCCCCGAGGCTGCGATGTAGTAGGTATCTGTCGCGCTGATCTGGTAGCGGTACTCCAGAGCATCCGATCCTGGCCCATCGTTCTCGTCGCTCAATACCGTCACCGGCTCGCCTGTAGAGCCCCGGTAGAGGGTGAAGCGAGGATCACTCAGAGTGCCCCGCCAGCTGCCATTACCGGATTGCGCGATGCTGATCACATCACCCGCCTCGAGTGAGCCGATGGCAAAGAAATCGAGATCGCTGCTGCTGCTGCGAGTGCCGCGAATGTTCAGGTGATAAAGATCACCGGCTGCCTGGACGAAATTGGCACGTGCGACGTTGGCTAGCGCCACGGTGGTATTTGGCTCAATCTCCGTGGGCAGCGCCACAGTCACATCTTCGATGTTTCCAACGATGGATACACGTGATCCACCGCCGACCAGCGGGCGGAGGAGATCGTCGAGGTTTACTGCAGCCTGCAGGCTGTTGTTGGTCGTGCCATTGAGAGCTTCAGGCTCCGTCACGGCATTGAGTACGGTCCGGATCGAAGCAAGCCCTTGAGTCTGCGACACTCCTTCGACGAGCAGCGTGTAAGTACCCGCTTGTGCCGTGGTGACGGTCGGGAGAACGATATCCTCACCGGGGGCCGATGCGGATACGGTGCCGACGATCTCATTGTTTGGGCCCCGGAGAGTCAGCTTCGGACGGAGCGTCGCGTCGGCATCCGCAAAGAAGGCAATCCGCGCACCAGCGCCAAGCTCGATCGTGTACGTGTTCACATCCTCCGCCGATGTGATCGCAGCCGTGAGGATGCCACTATGGACACCGCTGCCCAGAGGCGCCACGGAACTCAGCGGCAGAAGCGGCCCCGTCGCTGCCTGAGTCGTGAACTGAAGTGTGAAATCTCCTCCATCCACACCGTTGCCACTCTGATTCGGAGGGAGCGGTGAAGCCCCTGGCTCGCCGTCGAGATCGCGTCCCACGAGATCTTCAAAAGAGCCGTTCCTGCTCAGCAGGGTTAGCGTATAGCGATCCTCGGGCAGGCTCGTATAGGTAATGGTCAGCTGTGTGCCGGAAGCATCGAAAGCGACGTTCGCGGGAGTGTAACTTGTTCCCCGGATACCTCCCTTCAACGTAAGGTCCGCTCCGTTCACACCCGTGGTTTTCATCGGCTCACTGAAGCCGATTACCACCGTCAGCGCTCCCGCTGGCAGAACATCGCCTTCCTGAAAGGAGGTGGAGATGACGCGAGGCGCGACCGTATCGACGGTAAACGTGCTGGAGAAGGCTGCGACCGGTGTGTTCTGAACATCGCTAATCGCTCCGGCGGCAATAGCCACCGAGTGAGTTCCCGGCCCAGGATCTGCGATGGTAAACTCCAGTGTATCACCGTCGATGATCGATACCGCCGTGGCAGGCACACCATTGATCGTGAGATCCGAGGCCTGTAGCGAGGTAAGATCGAGAGCATCATTGAAATCGATGCGGAATGAGGAAGGCGCGGCGGTAAACCGGCTTCCATCGACAGGCCCAACGCTGCTCACCTGGAAAGCAGGCTCAGTCTCCGCTGCCCCGGTGACATTCAATAGATATTCTCCTCCCGTGCTCACCGCAGCACGCACCCTCACCGTGTACTCGCCCGGGCTGCTCGCGACGAAGCTCAACAATGCGTTACGACCATCCGCGGCTCCATCGTCATCGCTGGCGACGAGGACACCGTTGGGGGCGTAGAGATCGAGAATGGGATCGAGAGTATTTGCTGTGGCACCGGAGCCCGATGGAGGTGTGCTCGTGCGCAGTGTCAGGGTTGTCCCTGCATCCAGACGGACCCGGAAGAAGTCTGCATCCGATGTTCCGCCGTCTGCACCGATCGCCGTGAAATAGCTGACAGAGTCCAGGGAACGAGCCGCGTCCAGAGAACTGAGCGTGGATACATCGATCGTAGTATAGTCCGCGGCAAACAGCTCATTTCCTATGATCCCGAGGCCGCTGTAATAACTCGGATTCGCCGGAGTTCCGACGAGAGCCGTGATGCCACTGACGGGATCAATCCGATAGACCAAGGCCCCGTACATTCCGTAAAGCGTAGTCTCGGAAGCAGCGAGGCGACTTTGTATCGGACTACTCGACGTAATGGTTCGCTTTACGGCACCGCTCTCATAGTCGAGCACGGTGATCGTGTTTGCCGGCGAATTGGAGAGCAGGAAGATCTCGCCGTCCAGGAAAGCCATTCCGCTGACCTGAGTGGAAGGATTGGCGATAGTGCGCAGCGTGGCCCCGGTATCGGGGTCGAGCTCGTAAATCGCGGAACCCGCAGGTCCGCCCACCAGCAACGTCGTCGGGGTCGTCGCCATCCCCATATCGGCATAGGTGGACTCCAGGGTAAACGGCAGGGCAAAGCTGTGCAGAACGCTCCCGGTCTGCGGATCCAGCTCTTGGATCAGTTCCCCCGCGGCATCATACCCGAAGAGACGTCCCAGCCAGTGTTGATCCACCGACCCAAGCACGTTGCTGGCAGTGCCGAGTTCTTGCGCAGTCGCCGCACTGCGATTCGGTTCGAGATCGAACCGCGTGCCCCGGGACACCATTAGGGAGTAATCACCGCCAATCGTTCCGCTGACCTTGAGATAGAGTTCGCCCGTGGCAGGTGCCACGAAGTTTTGGATCACCTGGTCCGCATTGGCGTTTCCGGAAACTCCCTGCGCAAGCGTGACGCCCGCTGCATTCTTGACTTCGAGTTTCAGCCCCGGGCCCGCGAGACTTTCCGCTAAGAAGCTCAACGACTCGCCTTCCACCACACTCACCCGGTACCAGTCATCACTGTTTGCCGGGGTTGTGATGGCGATTTTGTCCCAGCCCCGGCCGTACCCGTTTTCTACAGAGTTATAACCATATTGTTGGAATTTGATCTTCAGGTTTGCTCCCAGCGTAATGCCCGCGTTGGCTGCGGCCGCGGCCAGATCCACGTTGTAGCTCTGCCAGCCATTCTGTTGGTTGGGAACATTCCAGATCGGAAACCAGGTAACTCCATCGGCACTGATCGCGATTCCATCCGCATTGCGATGCCCGGTGAAGGAACCGGAGAAAGTGTCGGTATTATCATAGATTTCGAGATGCGCGAAACTGAGCCCCGGCTTT
The DNA here is from genome assembly GCA_966251085.1 of uncultured Verrucomicrobiales bacterium. Classification (GTDB taxonomy): domain Bacteria; phylum Verrucomicrobiota; class Verrucomicrobiia; order Chthoniobacterales; family Chthoniobacteraceae; genus CBINJX01. The sequence goes on along the minus strand of CBINJX010000044.1, from coordinate 7,444 downwards.
GGCACACCGGTAAGATCCACCGTCCAGATCGCCTCATTTAGCTCGTAAAAAAACGAGCTGGTATCCATCAAAAGGGCGTATGTGCCGTCAGTTGCTCCGCCAATGTTGCTGACGCGAACCCGCCCCTGCGCGGAAGAAGAATACGTGGCCCAGCTCCCGGGCAGTACACCACCTTCGAAACTTTCCGAGAGAACGATATCTCCCACCGTGCTGGGAAGGCTTCCGATCACCACCGCGCGTGACGCTCCATTTCCGAGGTCGAGAAAGTGCCCCGAGAGCGATTCGGCTGTTGGCAGAGAATTGTTGTTAGCTCCTCCGGCTGCCTCCAGCTCGACTCCGGCATTCAGGTATGCCCTCACCGTATAGGCTCCCGCTGTGCCGGAGAGCCCGCTGATGGAAAACGTGTACTCTCCGCTGCTGGCAACAGGATGGGTCTGAAGTACTGGATTCCCTGCCGCAGTGGCATCGGTAGTCCGGCTGACTCCCGTGCTCGCAAGATGAACCCTTGGCTGCAGTCCGTCGGAAGGTTCGACCAGGAGAGTGAGCGACTGTCCCGCCTCGAGCGTCAGGGTAAAGCTATCGGTCTCACCGCCTGCCACCGCATCCGCGTGACTCGCGCTATATACCAGCGAACCGTCCGGCCCGAGCGCTACAAAGGACGCTGGAAACGCCAGCGGTCCACCATTCATTGCAATCCGCGATTCGAGGCACTCCGGCCGGGCCGGAAACACACGCTCCGGCAGGAAATTCGGAACTCGCGGTGACTCCACCGGATTCCACCACGCTAACCGACGAAACGCCGACACGATCTCTGGATGATTACTCATTGGGGGTCCTTCTTTCCTCAGGCCACAGAGGAGTAGATGGGCAGGACCATGCACGCAAGTTGATCCTCCCGTGGAGCAGTTTACTGGATGCGAAAGGGGGAGCGCCGGAAACGAAAGACAGGAGTTGGCCGCAAAAAGGCGCAAATGAAGACTGCCGGTGCTGCTGAAAATCATGCCACAGAATTCAACTTTCGTGCCACGGAGTGCGATGGGGGGCTTAATATTTCAGAACGATCTGAAATATTTCAGCCCATTCCGTTCCCGGATCGAAATGAGTCGATCGCAAATCAACTCATCTCGATCGCAGATCGAAACATCCCTTCCGAAGATCAACTCGTTCCGATCCAAAAACGGAACGAGTTGTTTTTGGATCGAGATGAGTGGATCCAAAAACAACTCATCTCGATCTGCGCAAGGGATCAGTCGAAAAAATATCAACTCATCCCTTGGCGTTTAAAGGATGAGTCGATCGCAGAACGGAATGAGTCGATCCGGGATCGACTCATCTCTTGCAGCCAATGGGTGGTCTCTTACCGGCTGGGAGATGTTCCTTCCGGTTTACCTTCCATCGCGAAGGGATTGCGTCCCAAAGCCCAAGGCTGCGAGACAGGAGGCTCCCTGCCTATCACTTCATCGTATCGACCAGCCTCTTCAGCGATGTGACATCCGGGCAGCTCTTTCCATACGCCGCACGCAGTGAGGCCTCGAAGGAGTTTCCGGCGACGAGGAGATTCACAAATCGTGGGAACTCCGTGGCGGGGAGTTTCTCCTGGAAGACGCGGACCAGCTTTTCGCTGTTAGGATAGAAGTTCCCAAGTGAAGCCAACCCTGTCGGCGAGCCGGCCGACACTCCTCCGTAGGTGAGGCGATTGACGACGCTCGTGATGTCGATCGACTTGTCGGCTTTGTCGCTGAGATAACGCTGCACCTGATGCGTCCGCTTCACCGCCATCGCCTTTGCAGCCATGTACTCGGCGAAACCTTCGCCCAACCAGAGCGGCCATCTCCGGCCAGGATAATAGCGGGCCACGATGGCATGGGCGGCCTCATGGCAGATGAGCTTGGCGTAATCGTCCTTCTCCCCCTGCGCACCAATGAGAAGTTCGTCCTTGTACGCATAACCAGCGACCATCGGCGGCAGCCGTTTCTTTCTCAGCCACTCATTCCACTCGGCACCATCCGGAAAGATGAAGACATGGGATTTCTTGCGGGCTGAACGGTCGTCGATCCCCAAGGTTTGCGTGACGACGAAATACGCGGTCTCGATGAAACACATGACCGGCTGCGCATCTGCGACCTCGGCATAATGCACGACGAAGTTCGGCGTCTCGGCATGTTTCCATTCCCGCGCTTTCAAGGCCTCGCGTCCGTTCAGGCCGAGCGGATATTTGTCTGAAAGATCACTGGAGATCTCGATCAGTGGAGGCTGCTGTGGTGGAGCAGCTGCGGCCTTGAGGCTGCGTGCAATCAGCGCACTCGCGGCTGCCGATTTTTGTGGCGCGGATTGCAGCGCAATGGTGAACGAGGCAGCCGTGGCGCGTGCCCGTTCGTAATCTGCATCGGTGGCGCCCACATAACCACGCGTGAGCCGCGCGATTTCCTCCAGTTCGCCGAGCAGCTTTTCTATGCCGCTCCGGGCCTGTCCCGCGCTCCCCATTGAGGTGGCGGTCCGCGCAGGCATGGAAACGATTGTCGACTCGGCTGGCTTCATCGGCGCCGGCGTGATCCCCATCCCGCCTGCCGAAGCGGCAGAGGCCTTGGCAGCGGGCTGGGAGATGGGCCTGGTGGTTTCCTTGAGAATCTCCTGCTTCAGCACGGAGCCACCGAGTCCATAACGCTCGACCACCTGCACCTCCAGTCCACCATCCGAGCGAAGCCAGCGTTTGATCGTCCACTCTTCCTCTCCCTCGCGTTTCCGCCCGTCCTCGCGCACGAGATCACGCGCTTGCAGGTGACCATCGGCGCCATGCCGCTCGATGAGTGTCAGCTTTGCTCCCTTCTCGTCCTCGCCCGGATACTCGAGTGCAAAGGTGCCGTCGGGATAATTCACCTGCACCCGGGTGCCGTCGGATAACCGGGATGAAATCGGCTTGCCGTCTTTGCCGAAAAGCTGGGCGATCTGAACCTCGCGTCCATCCTGTGTCGTAGCCTTGCCCTCCAGGAGTTTCCGGCCATCAGGATATGTAGTCTGCACAATCCCCTTGGAGTCCCGCACAACGCGGGTGCCGTCGGGCAGCTTCCGCTCAACCACTCCGTTGTCGTACGTACTCACCTCGGTTCCGTCGGCGGTTACCTCCGTTTTGACACCTTTGATTCTCTCAATGTAGCGGGTGCCGTCCCGTGCGATTGTCTCTTCACTTCCGTCGGGGTGCACAGCCCGGCTGGTGCCATCGGCATTCACCCATACCGCCGCTCCATCAGCCCGGAGCTTCGGCGGGCGTCCCGGCTGGCCCACGGATAGTCCCGTCTGCAGTTCCACGGTACGGCGGGCGAGAAAGTCCCAGAGCAATGCGTTCGCCGGGCTCTTCTGCACACCGATCCCTGTGGCATAACAACGGATCAGCGTCTTCTGGGCGGAAAAGATCCCCTGCACTGCGGCCGCCTGGAGATACTTGATCGCTTCCTTCTCATTCTTCTCGATGCCTTCGCCGTTCAGATAACAGACAGCGAGATTGTACTGCGCCTCCGGCAGGCCCAGATCCGCAGCCTTCCTGAACCATGCCACCGCTTTCCCGAGATCGCGCGGCACTCCGTGTCCGTTAAAGTGTGCCAGGGCGAGGTTGTACTGCGCAGAAGGATCACCGGCCTCCGCATACGTGAGTTGCACCTCCAGCGATTCCTCCACGCCACCCAGACCAGCCCTAGCTGAATGCCCATTGATACAGCAGATGGCGACTGCCGCAAAAATCCAGCGCCGGAAGAAAGTACCGTGTTTCATGCGAGGGAACCAACGTTCGCCGCAGGAAAGCACTGCTTGGGGGTCTTGGCGAACGGAAACTCCCCGGGGGTTTCCCTACCTGAGCATGGAAGGAGTCGAATTTAGCGGCAATCTTCGTAATCGTAACCGTAATCTTACTCTCGTCTCCGAGGATGACCCGGAAGGAGAGAAGGATTACAATTACGAGTAAGATTACGAACCAGATCGCGCTCCCTGAGCCCCTTCCCTCCTGCGCAATCCCGGCGGCCGGCGGCGCGACCGCCCTACCGCCGGGAGCCGCTTCATCAAACCCTTTAGCGTAATGCGTTCCGCCGGCGGAAACGCCCGAGGCCGAGCAGCATGCCGAGGCCACCGGCCAGGGCACTCACGGTGCCGGGCTCGGGAATTGCCATCAGGGCGACATCGTTGCCTCCGGTGAACGCACTGGTAGCGGCGTCGCCTGTCCAGTTTGCGTTGTAGCTGATCCGGAACGCCTGTCCCCCCTTCACAAAGGAAGCACCGTCGGACAGACCCGCAAAGGTGCCGGAGATCGCATCGATGCCGTCGTTGATGATGAGGAAGAACAGATCGTTTGCCTCGATGCCGGTCCCAAGAGTCAGCTGCAGTTCACCATTGAGCGTGACCTTCGCTGTGCCGTCGCTGCCGGTGCCGAGATTGGTGCCGAAGACATCGAGCTGATCGTAGTCGGCACCAGCAACTGGACGTCCGCCCGGAGTTGTCTTGCGGAGTTCAAACGCGAGTTTTGAAGCGGCGGCTTCCATCGTGAAATCCCCACGCACCTTGAGAACGCCGTACCCGTTCCCCGGCTCGACGACACCACCCGCGGCGACGCGAAGATCGGCGGTCGTGCCGATGCCGATGAGCTTGCCGTTTCCAAGGACGCGGGCCGTCGCGCTGTTGCCGATCGTGCCGTTGAGCACAAGCGTACCGGCTTCCACGGAGACATCACCGAAAGTGGTCACCGAGCTGCTGGATTCCAGCGTCCAAGTTCCCGCCTCGCGCTTGACCAGGTTGCCATGGCCGAGCTTGAGGGCGCCGTTGAAGCGTCCCTGTCCGGAGCCGCTGAGGATGAGGTCGTTCCAGTTGCCGGTGTTGCCAAGCTGCGTGACGACATCGCCCGTGGCGGTGAAGTCGAGAAGCCCCGTTCCATTGACCTGGATCTCGGAAACGCCCATCAGCTGGAAGGTACGATTCGAGGTGTCGCCGATGCCGGTGTAGCGGAGGCGCGCGGGATTCTGCGTCGCGACACCGGTGGTGAGGTCGATCGCATTCTTCGAGCCCATCTGGATGAGGGACGCTCTTCCAATCGTAGAGTCAAAGCCGCTGTCCGTGATCGAGGAGGTCGTGAGCGTGCCCTCGTAGATGGTGGTGTTGCCGTTGTAGCTGTTGATGATGTTCTCCAGGATCAGCTCGCCGGCACCCAGCTTGTTCAGCTCGGTTCCCGGGCCGCCATTGATCCTGGCGCTAATGGTCAGCGGGTTACTTCCGTGATGATGTACGGTAAGCGACGAGTTGTTCCCGATAACGAGTGCCTCTGTGCCGCTGAAGGAATCAATGACGACCGGGCCTGCACCCGGCGCGATCAGGATACCGGAGCCGCTGCCTGAATCCCGGTTTAGCTCCACGCCTGCTCCAAGCGTCAGAGTCGTGGTGCCAGCTTCTGCAAAGCGCAGGGTACGTGCAATGGTCGGGATGAAAACGGTAAAGCTGCCGGTGACACCGATATCCTCCATGTTGCCTGTGGAGGATTCAAAGGCGGTGGCATCCGCGGCGATCAGGCTCGGGTTACGTCCGGTCACCTTGCCGCCCACCACCTCCGCCCATTGGCTCCGGTTGAATGTTACATTTCCACCCAGTACACCGTCTGGAGTAGTGGTGCTGATCTCCGGCACTCCGCCTCCACCGTTCACCACATGGAAGTTCAACGCCTCGGTATCCGAGATATTTGTGAGATTTGCGAATGTCAGGGAAGCGGCGGCTCCCGTCCCGCTGCGGACCTCCACCTCGGCATAACCACGATCGCTGGCGTTGCTGATGTTCAGGTTACCGATCGTGACATTCGTCGCGGCGGAATCATTGCCAACGACAACAAAGCGACCGTTGGCGAGGCTCAGCTGATCAGCGGTGATCTTGGTGCTGTTGTTCGCGCTGTGATCCAGGACCAGCGTGCCGTTGAGGACCTCGTGGTTGTTTGCGCTGCCCGGATTCGGATCGGTGAAGCTGGCGCTGCGGATGATGGCAGCGCCGGGACCTTGTTTGTTGTAACCGGTTCCGTTGCTGGCGGTGGAAGTGGCAAGGCTGATGTCGCCTGTCACGATGAGAGTACCGGGACCGCCAAACTCGGCATTTCCCAGGTTGGTCCCCAAGCCGGCAAACGCGCCGCTGAGTGTCGAAGGCTTGTTCAGAACGGAATTGACCAGATTGCCCGCGTTGGCCGCACCGCCCATATTGTTGAAGTTTACTCGGCGATCGAAGTTATTCCCCATCAGATCGAGCGTGCCATCGATCGTCGAATTGTCGGTACCCGTGAAGGCCTGTACCGGAGCGCTTGCGAGCCGGACCAGAGTATTGGGACCGACCGAGATCCTGCCGTCGAAATCGAGAGGACCATTGAGCAGGTACGTGGCGACCCCACTGCTTCCAGTACGGGTCAGATTAATCCCCTTTACCCCACTGTTTCGCTCGACCCAACTTCCGGTAAACTCGACGCGTCCTCCCCCATCCACCGCATAGCCTGAATTCGCCTGATCCGTCTCGATGGTGTTCGGGACGAGATAGCGGAATTCCGAACTCTCACTCGAGAAGCGGAGAAAGCCGAACGAGCTGCCAAGAATGCTGTTCGGTGAAATGTTCTTCTGCTCCATGAACCGGATCGTGCCGGTATTTGCAAAAGTCCGTCCGAAGTGCGTGTTCGTGCCGCGAAGTATCAGCTCGCTATCGACGTTGCCGTTGATGCCACCAGGACCGGACATGTTGCCGTTGATCGTGATCGTCTTACCGGAGGCCACGTTCCACGACTCGGCCGCATTCACCACGAGATTATTGTTCCAGATCAGGTTTGCTCCCGCGTCAAAGTTCCGTGTTCCCGGGGTTGCCTGATTGCTGGTCGGAGCAGCGGAAATCGTGAAGGTATTTGCGATTGGATCGATCGCGGTGATCGTCGTGTTGTTCGGAATACCGCTGCCGTTGAAAACCATTCCAACGCTCAGTCCGGTCACGCCGAGGGCATCTGTCACCGTGATGGTGGTATCACCTGACGCAAACGTCACATTCCGGCTGTGGCGGCTGGCGATTCGATCCAGGACCAGGCTGTTGCCCGAGATCGTGAGATCCGCCATGCCCAGATAAAAGACATTGTCTACCTGTCCATCGACCAGGTCCATGTTGGTCGGGAGGACAGGCTGATTCGTCAGCAGAAAGACAGTATCCGAAGCGGTCGGCACCAGATCATTGGACCAGTTAGCCGCATCGCTCCAGTTTGGAGTTCCCGCACCACCATCCCAGAAAACATTTTCCGCCCTTCCCGTGGCAGACATGCCTGCAAGGAGAACGGTGGCGATGGAACACGATAGGATGCCAGGAATGAATTTGGGGGAGTTGTACATGGCGGGATGAGCGCAATCCCGCCAGGGACAAGAAATTTGGATAAGTTTCCTCTCTGAGGAGGGAGAGTACTGCT
>CBINJX010000043.1:0-12668 GCA_966251085.1 uncultured Verrucomicrobiales bacterium | reverse complement strand
GAGAACGCCCGTTAGGCTACCCATGATCAGACACAACCTCCAGGTCGCGCTCATCCTCTCGCTCGCCTGTCTTTCCGGGACAGCGCGAGCGGCGGAGCGGCCGAATATCCTGCTCATTCTCCCCGATCAGATGCGTGCGTCGGCGATGGGAGTCTCGGGGAATCCCGACATCCAGACGCCGAACATCGACCGGCTTGCAAAAGAGGGCGTTCTCTTCCGGCGCACCTATGCCAACGTTCCCGTCTGCTGTCCTGCGCGTGCGATCCTGCTGACTGGCACTTATCCGCACGTGAACGGGATGATCGCGAATGATCTGCGCCTTCGCGAATCGCATGTCACGATTGCGGAGATCGTGCGCGATGCCGGCTATCGCACGGGATTCATGGGCAAATGGCATCTCGACGGTGGACCTCGAAACCCCGGCTACGTGCCGCCGGGAGAACGCAGGCAGGGCTTCGACTTTTGGGCGGCGTATGAGTGCCATCACGAGCACTTCTTCCCGAGTTATTTCCGCGATACGCCTGAGATGATCCGGGTGATGAAGTTCGAGCCGGAGGCTTCGTGTGATTTCGCGGTCGAGTTCCTCCAGAGTCAGCCGAAGGACAAACCGTTCTTCCTCACCGTGCAGATGGGCCCGCCCCATGATCCCTATGGTGCGCCTGAGGAGTACATGAAGCGGTACAATCCGGAAAAGCTGACCATGCCAAAAAACTGGCAGGCGGGCAGCGAGGTGAAACCCGCTCCGCCACAGCGCCCTCGACGCCCCGGTATTCCAGCGCGACCGTATGTTGCCACCGGCGGCAAAGAGGAGGTCGCCGCATATTACGCGGCCATCACCGCGATCGATGATCAGGTCGGCCGTTTGCTCCGGACGCTGAAAGAGACGGGGCAGGATGAGAACACAATCATTCTCTTCACCTCCGATCACGGCGACATGCTCGGCTCCCACGGACTCCGCCGGAAACGGAAACCACATGAGGAATCAGCACGCGTGCCCGGGATCATTCGCTGGCCCGGCAAGGTCCCCGCGGGCCTCGCGGTGGATACACTCTTCAGTCATATCGACATGCCGCCCACGCTGCTTTCCCTGGCCGGTCTCGCCGTGCCGAAGCAGATGCAGGGTGCCGATCTTTCGGCTGTTGCACTCGGCAAAACGACAGAGGGGCCCGATGCCGTGCTTTTGCAGATCTTTGTGCCTTTCAAGCCAGACCAGATCACCACGCCCTGGCGGGGAATCGTGACCGACCGCCACACCTTTGCGCGTTATGAGGACAAGCCTTGGCTGCTTTTCGACAACGAGAAGGATCCCTGGCAGATGACCAATCTCATTGAGGACCAGCAATCAGCCGATCTGGCGAAACAGCTCGACGACAAGCTCGCTGCGCTCATGAAGAAGCACGGCGATGCCTGGAGCTTCAATTCCCACGAACCCGTCGATGAAGGCGGGCGGCTCTACAAACACGCTACCTTCTATACACTTGCCGAGTACTTCGCTTGGGTGAAAGCAAACCCCGACAAAGCGCAGTGATCTGAACCTGATGAAGCAAATTTCCCGACTCTTCTGTGCTCTCGTTCTCCTTACAGGGGGAACGAGCGCCGCCACCGCCGCCGAGCGCAGGCCCAATGTGCTCTTCATTACCATAGACGACCTGCGCAACGATCTCGGCGCTCTGGGTGTTCCGCACGCAAAGACACCAAACCTCGACTCGTTTGCCGCAACTGGTCGCCTGTTCTCGCGTCACTACGTGCAGGTCCCCACATGCGGCGCATCTCGGGCGGCGCTCCTGCGCGGACGGTATCCTTCAAAACCTGCACATGTGGGCAATGGAGCGATCGCGGCGACTCACGCGCAGTGGGGTGACGCGAATCTGCCGAAGTGGTTTCAGCGGCACGGGTACCAGACGCTTGCGATGGGGAAGATCACGCATCACCCGGGCGGGCTCACTGGCAAGCTATGGGCCGAAGGCCCGGAGGAACTTCCCAACTCATGGACCCGATCCTGGCTCCCGCAGACGCCTTGGGGCCAAGCGGAGCGGATGATGCATGGTTACGCGGATGGCAAAGCTCGGGTCCCCGGTAAAACGCTGCCCTGGGAAGCTGCCGACGGTCCCGACAAGAGTTATCCGGATGCCTGGATTGCTGACGAAGCTGTCGCAACGCTCCGTCAGCTCGCTCCATCTGAAGAGCCGTGGTTCTTTGCAGTCGGATTCTTCAAACCGCATCTCCCATTCGCCGCTCCCAAGAAGTGGTACGATCTTCACGAGGAGTCAGGCATCCCGGCACTTAGCCCGGCTGTCGCAGCCAAACCGGCGTGGCCTTCGGTCTGGCATGCGAGCGCGGAGTTCCGGAAGAACTACGGCCATGAAGGGCGAGATCCCGCCACGGATACTGAATACGCCAGGCTCCTGCGACAGGGATATGCGGCATGTGTCAGTTATGTGGATGCACAGGTTGGCCACGTGCTCGATTCGCTCAAGGAGCTTGGCCTGGCGGAGAACACGATTGTTGTCGTTTGGGGCGATCACGGTTTCCTCCTTGGTGAGCACGCCATCTGGGGAAAACATTGCCTCTATGAGGAAGCGCTTCGCTCCCCTTTGATCATCCGCGCACCGGGCATGCAGCGGGTCGGCGCCAAATCTGAGGCGATCGTGGAAACCGTGGATCTCTTCCCGACTCTCACAGATCTCTGCAAGCTGCCGACACCCGCAGACCTTGATGGAAAGAGTCTTCGCGCTCATCTCGACAACCCGGAGACCTCCACCGCCAAACCTGCACGTGCGTTCTGGACAAAAGGGCAGCAAACCATCCGTACAGATCGGTGGCGATTGATCATGCAACCGGGCAAGGGCTCGGGGAATCCAGTGATCGAGCTTTTCGACTATCAGGCCGACCGGGACGAAACCCGTAATCACGCCGCCGAGCAGCCGCAGATCGTTAAGGATCTGCTCGCCCGTCTTCAGGCAGCACCTTGATCTGACAGATACCACGATCGTTTCCCCCCCATGATCCTCCGACTCCTTCTCGGACTGCTCTGCATTCAGGGCAGCCTTCTCGCAGCTGACAACGCGAAGAAACCGAATATCCTGTTCCTCTTTGCGGACGACCTCACGCATGAGGCGATCCGCGCTTTCGGACACACGGATATCGATACGCCGAATCTCGACCGGCTCGTCGCGCGAGGCACCACCTTCACCCATGCCTACAACATGGGCTCATGGAATGGCGCGGTCTGTGTCGCCAGCCGCACGATGCTGATTACCGGCCGCAGCGTCTGGCGCGCGAATGCCATCTACAACAAGACGGAACAGGAGCGCGTTGCGGGCCGTCTCTGGCCGCAACTGATGAGTGGAGCGGGCTACGCGACCTACTTCACCGGCAAATGGCATATCAAGGCGAACGCCGCTAAAGCATTCGATGTGGCACAGAACATCCGCGCGGGAATGCCGAAGGACACGCCCAAAGCGTACAACCGTCCGCTCGCAGATCGGCCGGATTCGTGGAGTCCCTCCGATCCGAAGTTCGGGGGATTCTGGGCGGGTGGCAAACACTGGAGTGAAGTGGTCGCGGATGACGCGCTCGGATTCCTGACCACAGCGAAGACGAGCGAAAAGCCGTTCTTCATGTATGTCGCTTTCAACGCGCCGCATGATCCGAGGCAATCGCCGAAGGAGTACGTGGAGCGTTATCCTCTCGACCGCATCAAGGTTCCCGAGAACTTTCTCCCCGAGTATCCGCACAAGGATGCCATCGGCTGTTCGGCCTCGCTCCGTGATGAAAAGCTCGGGCCGTTCCCGCGCACGGAACACGCAGTGAAGGTGCATCGGCAGGAATACTATGCGCTCATCACGCATCTCGATGCACAAATCGGCCGCATCCTCGATGGGCTGGAGCAGAGCGGGCAGGCGGACAACACCTGGATCTTCTTCACCGCGGACCATGGGCTCGCAGTGGGGCATCACGGCCTCTTCGGCAAACAGAACATGTACGATCACAGCCTGCGCGTGCCGTTCGTGGTCGCGGGGCCCGGCGTGGAGAAGGGGAAGAAGCTGGGTGCGCCGATCTACCTGCAGGACGTGATGCCGACCGCTCTCGACCTCGCCGGTGCCGAGAAACCGCAGCACGTGGAGTTTCACAGTCTGCTGCCGATGCTCACCGACAAGACGGATCGCTCGTCGTATGACTCCATCTATGGCGCATACCTCGACGTTCAACGTGCGGTGGTGCACGACGGTTGGAAGCTGATCCTTTACCCGGCCGCCCGGGAAGCCCGGCTTTATCATGTCGCCCAGGATCCGCAGGAGATGACCGATCTCGCCGCGGAGCCGCAATACGCCGAAACCAGAAAGCGCCTCTTCCAGCGCCTGCTCGCATTGCAGGCGCGGCTGGATGACAAGGTCGATCTGAAGACTGCGTTTCCTAGTCTATGATCGGCGGCCTTCTTTCAAGTTTGCACCTTGTTCCTTCCCCAATGCCCTCCCGTCCGTTCTCCCCAATTACCCGTCGTACCTTTCTCGCGGAATCCGCTGCCGCTGCCGTGGCGCTCACGGTTGCCCCGCGTCTTTCCCTTGCTGCTGAATCCGCGCCTGAATTCCATAGCCAGTGGAATCTTGTGCCCGATCGTGTCTGGCTGGGCGCGGAGTTCTGGGCAAATCCGCTCCAGGACTGGCGGATTGCAGGTGGCCGATTGGAGTGCGTGAAGGCTGCCCCTCGGCGGAGTGCTCATGTCCTGACACGCCAACTTGGCGAAGGGGCGGGAACATTGACTGTCAGCGTGAAACTCGGCCGAGTCGGAGGTGGCACGTTGAATACAGGTAAGGGCAGCGCCGGGTTCTCCATTGGCGTGCAAGGTCCTCTCAAGGAATACCGGAACAACCTCGTCCATGGCACTGGACTGAACATCGGCCTCCGTGCCGGTGGTACGCTCTTCATCGGTGATGGCGGAGCCGGCAAATCCGTCCCGGTAGATCTGAACGCGGAATCCGTCGAGCTGCAGCTCGCTGCGGAGCCTGCGGGTGACAAATACCGCATCAAGCTCACCGCTCTCGACGCGAAGGACGGACGCGTCCTCGGTGAAGTGGAGCGCACGAATGTTCCGGCGGAATACCTCGTGGGAAATCTCGCGCTTGTGGCGAACTACGGCCCGAGGCTGGGCGGCGGCGCGAACCGGAACGCCGCAAACATCAACCCTGCAGGTGTAGCGAAGTGGTGGTTTGCGGATTGGAAAATCGCGGGCACCAAGGTCGAGGCGCACCCCGAGCGCGCTTTTGGTCCGCTGCTTTTCAACCAGTATACGCTGCACAACGGCACGTTGAAGATGACCGCGCAGATGCCGCCGCTCGGCGAGAAGGATGACCAAACGGTCCGCCTTCAGGTGCAGCGCGATGGAGCATGGCAAACTGTGTCCGAGGAAAAGATCCATCCCGTGGCGCGCACCGCGACCTTCCGGCTGGAAAAATGGAACGACCAGGCCGATGTGCCGTACCGCCTCGCCTACACCCTGCGCGCCAACGACGGTTCCACCCGCGAGCATTTCCTCGAGGGCACCGTCCGCCGCGATCCGGTGGATGCGGAGAGTCTCTCAGTTGCCGACATCTCATGTAATGCGCACTACGCCTTTCCAAATACCGCCTGTGTAGCCGGCGTTGCGAAGCTCAACCCTGACATGATCGCCTTCACTGGTGATCAATACTATGAGAGCAGCGGCGGCTTCGGAGTGGATCGCAGTTCCGTGGAAAACGCCGTGCTCGATGCTCTGCATAAATGGACGATGCACGGCTGGACCTGGCGCGAGCTGCTGCGCGACCGGCCGAGTATCTCGATTCCGGACGATCACGACGTTTACCACGGCAACCTCTGGGGCGAAGACGGAGCGGCGGCGCCGGGCAGCACTGCCCCAGATGAAGCCAGGGGTGGATATAAGATGATGCCCGAATTCGTGAACGCCGTGCATCGCATGCAGACGGCGCATCACCCCGACTCACCGGCCAAGTCCGGCAAACAGGGGATCACTGGCTATTACGGGCCGCTCACCTACGGCCGCATCAGCTTCGCCATTCTCGCCGACCGCCAGTACAAGTCGGGACCTGATGGCAAAGTGCCGCCGACCACCAGCGGCCGTGCCGATCACGTGAACGATCCCAACTTCGATCCGAAGACGGCGGATCTCCCGGGCCTTGAGTTGCTGGGAGCAGCGCAGCTCGATTTCATTCGCACTTGGGCGCAGGACTGGCGCGGAGCGGATATGAAGGCAGCGATCTCGCAGACGCTCTTCACCGCCATGGCCACCCACCATGGGAAAAAAGACGGCCTGCTCATCGCCGACTATGACACCAATGCCTGGCCCCAGACCGCGCGCAACGCGGCTGTGCGTGAGTTGCGCAAGGCGTTCGCGTTCCACCTCGCCGGCGATCAGCATCTGCCCGCAGTCGTGCAGTACGGAGTCGATGAACACCGCGACGGCGTCGTCGCCTTTGCTTCACCTGCCGTGAACAACCTCTACCCGCGCTGGTTCCGTCCACCGAATACCGACAAGGTGTTGGGCGACTTTACCGACAGCTTCGGTCATCCGCTGACCGTCCTCGCCTGCGCCAATCCCGAACAGCAGTTCCGCAAAGGCGTGCTGGAAGCAGAAACCGACAAGTCGTCGGGCTATGGGCTCGTCCGGTTCAATAAACGGAACCGCACCATCACCGTCGAATGCTGGCCGCTGCTCGCCGACCCGCTGAAGCGCGGAACCCAATTCGCCGGATGGCCGGTGACGGTGAACGTGCTCGATAACTACTCACGCAAAGCCGCGGCGAACCTCCCGCGGCTCGAGGTGAAGGGAATCGATAAACCCGTCGTGCAAGTCGTCGCGGAGGATGGAGGCGAGATCGTGTACACGCTCCGCATCCCTGCCTCAGGTTTTGAGCCGAAGGTCTTTGCTCCTGGCAAATACACGTTGCGCATCACCGATCCAGAAGCTGGTAAGTTCAAAGAGATCACTGGGGTTGAAGCGAAAGCCGGGAACACGCAGGTATTGGAAGTGGCGGTGTAAGCGTAGGCGGTGGATCGCGCCTCGAGGTTCCTCCATTCCGTATGGCTCCACGGAGCGCATATGGAGTGCGGTGGCGAGTTTTACGAGGCACCGCTTTGGAGGGAGAGCGGTGTGCCTGCACCGAGTGTATGCGGATCTGAGGGAGAAGAAGCATAATCCGTGAGCGGCGGGTTTTGTGGTGTGCCCCGGTGATGGCCCGCTGCGATGGCCCACCGCTTTTGCACGATTGAGGTGGGAAGGTTGGGTGCATCCTCTCTGCGCGGGAACGTCGCTATTCCTCCAAAGCGGTCCCTCGTCCCGCAGGCGCGGGACCACCGCACTCTATATGCGCCTTGGTTATCGGCGCTCGGGGTGTGTACAGACGCGGATTCACCTACCCGAACGTAATCCCCGCCTTCTGCACCTCCTGATACGGCAGGAGCCAGACGAGGGATTCGTCGTGCAGATCCACCACTTGGATCCGGTTTCCCCACGGATCGCGGAAGTCACAGCGGAAAGGCGGGATTAGCTCGATCCCATACTTCTCCGTCAGCTTCTCCTTCACCTCGTTGAGCTGCGCTTCATCTCGAACCATGATCCCAAAATGCCCGTGACGGCTCGGCTGCGGATTCTCCTCCTCAAATATCGCGAGAAACTGATGCTCACCCAGCTTGAAGAAAGCGTCACCTTCGCCCTCGTCGAGTTTCTCCAGATTGAACACGTCCTGATAAAACTCGATCGCATTCGCCACATCGCCCACCTCGATGGCGACGTGGTTACAACCGTAAACGCGCACGCTCATCCTGCTTCCCCCCGTTACCGCCGCAAACGCGCTGCGTGGATTCCTTCCCAGTACGCGTGATAGCCATGGTGCTCGTACAGCTTTCCTTCCAAGGCACGGTCCACTGGTAGATCCGGGTCGTATTCAGGAGCATTCCTGATCACCTCCTTGGTGACGTTCACATACACCTCCCGCTGGAGAAACGAGATCATGTTGATCCACTCTGGTGAGACAAGCACCTGCTTGCCGGGCAGCCAGTTGCGCGTATCGAGGACCAGATAACGGACACGCCACTCTTCGTCATCGATGATGTAATCCTCGAGATGGCCGATATGGCCGTCCTGCGCATGGATCGAGTAGCCGCGGACCTCCGCACTGGAGCGCAGGTTTGGGTTGCGGACCTGCTCCTCCAGCTCTGCTTCACGTTCGCGCGGCAGATCGCTCGGCCTCCTGCCGAATGGTTCCGTTGGCGGAATCGCCGTGGGAGCAGGAACCCAGAAGGCGGGTGTCCCGCCCGGGGCGGCCCAGTATGGCTCCCAGCCGTAGTAGCTGTAGTAGGCTTCCTCGTACTGCCTGGATACCGGCTTCTCGGTCTCGACCGGCGGACTGTGCCGGATCTGTTCCTTCGTCAGATGGACGGCAATCGTCTCATCATCCTCCACGATAGGGCCGAGGCTCCGGGGTGTGATCAGCACATCACGGCCGGTAAACCAACCGCCTGTCTCCACGACAAAGTAGCGAACCGTCCAGCTGTGGTCATCAAAGTACACCTCGCGCACCTTTCCGATTTCCCCATCGGTGGCAGCGAGCTTAAAACCGCGAATGGATTTCAGGGATCTGAGCATGGTCGCGTAAAGCCTTCCTAAAAGAGTTACGGCACTCGACCCTCCTTCGGCGGTGAAGGAGCGTATGCTTACAGCGGCCGCAGTCCTCGTTGGCGTCAACCCGCCAGCGAGAGGATCTCCGGATGGATATCTTCCTCGGTGATGTCGCCGGTCTGGGTGAAGAATTCCATGCGTGCGCGCCGGGCAGCGTTGCGCAGGTGCCGTCTCGCGAAATCCGTGTCCGGTCCCGGGGATTCAAAAAGGACGATCATCGCCGAATGCTCGCCTCTGCGGCGCATGATCCAGCGGTTGATCCAAATCCTGAGAAAGGAAGTGAGTCCACCCCCGTCACGCATGGAGACCACCACCACTTCAGCCGCTGCCGCCTGATCCGCAGCGACCGAACTCAACGTACCGATCTCTACCTCCGAGACATTCCACAAGGCTGTATCGAAGGTGAATACAGGGCCCAGTTGTCCTACAATGAAGTCCAGCACCCGCTTTGCACGGACACCGGTTGCGACGTCCTCGTAGAGGAGGACGGCCTTAAACGGGGCCCCCCGTTCGCTATCGATTTCTGAAGCATTCGCACAGGTCAACCTCATAGCGGTTCCGATACTAAACGCCAGCCATGGGGTGCGCCAGTAGGCGAAACGAGGTTTGTTATTAGGGAAATCCCTTACTTACCGTAGGTGCCCCGCAGGGATTCCAAAACCAACTGATTGCAGCATTGCAAACTTTCAGTCGTTTGTCTCCATCCATCTTGCGGCAAATGAGATCAATTCCGCTCCGCTGTGCAGCCGGAGCTTCTCCTTGATCCGCGCGCGGTGGACTTCGACTGTCTTTGCACTCAGGTGCAGATCGTCCGCGATTACCTTGGTCGTCTTTCCAGTGCCGATGAGTTGGAACACTTCGAACTCACGGTCGGTAAGCCGCTCCACGGGAGACACCTCGGTCTGCTTCCCTGAGAAGAGATCCACGATCTTTGCAGAAACCCGCTCGCTGACATACGACTGGCCGTCGAGCACACGCCGGATCGCCTGCATCAGCCGTTCGCCACCCTCCTGTTTCATGATGTAGCCACGCGCCCCGGCACGCAAGACCCGCTCGGCGTAGATCATCTCGTCATGCATAGAGAGGACGAGAACCGCCACTTCGGGGTGCATGACGCGGATATCCTTTACCAGCTCGATCCCGTTCTTTCCGGGGAGAGTGAGATCCGCGAGCACCAGTTCGGGGGCGGTCGAGCGGATCAGGTCCAAGGCAGCAAACGCATCCCCTGCCTCACCGCACACAGCGAGATCGGATTCGCGTTCGATGAGCTGGATCAGCCCTTCGCGGATCATCGCGTGGTCGTCCACGATGAGGATACGCTTCTTCTGCACGCCCGTGGGGGATCGGGTATTCATGAGGGGTAGGGGATGGTGCACACCACTTCGGTTCCGCAATCCCCCCCAGGACGGATTTCGAGAGTGGCTCGGATCATTCCAGCGCGATGCTGCATGATTCGCAAGCCCATACCTTCGGTTACCGGGAGCGGCTGCGAAATGCCGCAACCGTTGTCCGTGACAATCAGGCAGACGCGATCTTCCCGGGTCTCCAGCTCGATCTCGATCCGTGTGGCTTTTCCGTGCCGGACGGCATTGTTGATGCACTCCTGCGCGATCCGGTAGAGGTGAGTGGCGGTTTCGGGGCAGGTAATTTGCACCGGGGTCGGACATTTGAATTGGCATTTGATCCGAAACAATTCCTCGGACTTGAGCACCAGCTCCCTCAGCGCAGCGATCAAACCGCCGCCCGTGACATTTACCGGGATCAAACCACGCGCGAGCAGCCGGGTGCGGGCAATAGCCTCGCGAGTGTATGTGGCGACTTTCTCAGCTTTGGCAGCCTCAGGCGCTTTGCGGGCCTGGAGATCGAGAGCCAGCGTATGCGCCAGAAACTCGGTAGCGGTGAGCCGCTGGCAGAGATCGTCGTGCAAATCCTGCCCGATCCGTCTCTGCTCGCTGGCGCTGACCTCCAGCACCTCTCTTTCGAGTTGCCTGCGATCGGTGATATCGACCGCCGAAGCGATCAGGTGGGTGATCTCCCCCCCGGTATCGCGCATGGGGGCGATCATGAAATCGATGCTCATCATCGTTCCTCCCGCCATGCGCACATCCACGTCGTAGCGTGACGGTTTTCCCTTTGCGGCGAGAGTGATCGCCGACCGCAGCTGCCTTTGCACCGTGGCGGAGTAGTTCCACCAGTAGCAATCCCATAGCTTCTTCCCCTGCACATCCTCCAGCCGGATCGCGGCGCCGTCGAGGGGCGCCCGGTTGGCCATGTGCAGAGTGCCGTCGCAACTGAGCACACCGACAAAAATAAACAAGCTGTCGAGTACCCGCCTCAGATGCTCCTCACTTTCCCGCAGGGCATCGGCGGCTTTCTTGCTGGCCGTGACATCCAGCGAGATGCCGCAAAGCGCGTACGGTTTTCCCTCGCTGTCATTGAGCAGAAACTTCTTCGAAAGAAATGTCCGTCTTCCGGCCGGCCGGGTGACCTCCTCCTCCACGGTGATTGCGGCACCCGTTTCCCACACGTGGCGATCATTCGCCTGCAGCTGCTCTGCGATTTCCGGTGGGAAGAGATCGAAGTCCGATTTCCCGATGACCTCCTCGCGTGACGATATCCTGAAGCTGCGGATATACTCCTGGTTGACAAGCACGCGCCGTCCTTCGGCGTCTTTGAGGAACACCATGATCGGCGCCTGATTGATGATCGCCTCCAATCGCGACTCCGTTTCCAGCAGCGCGACCTCCGCGCGTTTGCGGCGGGTGATGTCCGTAATACACGAGATGAAATACTCTGGATTGCCTTCGACGTCCCGCATTAGAGAGCGGACCATGTTCACCCATACGATCGAGCCATCCTTTCGGATGTAACGCTTCTCGATCGTATAACTCTGGATCTGCCCCTTCAGGAGTTGCTCCATATTGAGCCGATGTCCATCCACGTCCGCGGGGTGAATGACTTCCCTGAAGGTTTTCACGAGCAACTCTTCGCGTGTGTAGCCGACGATTTCGCAGAGCTTCTGGTTCACACGCAGGTAGCGTCCATCCGGAGCGATGTGCGCGATGCCGATGGCTGCATTCTCAAATGTCGCCTCGTACCGGGCGAGGATCTCTCGCCGGACCTCCTCCGCTTGCTTGCGCTCAGTCACGTCAATCCCGGTTCCGACCACATATTCCACCTCTCCATCCGGCGCTGCCAGGATCGTGTTCGACCACTCGATCAGGCGTCGCCGTCCGTCCCTTGCGACCCAATGATTCTCATTATTGTTGCGAACATTCCCGGCGAATAGTTCGCCAAACACACCTCGTACAACCTTCCTCTGTTCCGGCGGAATGAGAATATTCCAGATGGGCCGGCCCTTCATTTCTTCGAACGTATAGCCGGTCACCTGCTCACACATCCG
The DNA here is from genome assembly GCA_966251085.1 of uncultured Verrucomicrobiales bacterium. GTDB lineage: Bacteria > Verrucomicrobiota > Verrucomicrobiia > Chthoniobacterales > Chthoniobacteraceae > CBINJX01. The sequence goes on along the minus strand of CBINJX010000043.1, from coordinate 591 downwards.
GTTGAACCGTACCACTCGTCCTTCCCGGTCGAGCACGATTACCAGGGCACCCACCGTCTCAAGGATCGCGGAGACAAAGTTGCGCTCCCGCTGGAGAGCTGATTCAACGGCTTCGAATGGGATTACGTCGGTGGAAGTTGATTCGCTCTGTTGCGAACACTGGTACTCCGGAGCCGATTCCAAGGAGAGAATCCGCTCGATCAGCTGCGACTTTGTCAGCTGCCACAGCTCTGCCGCGCGCGGGCTCGTGGTTGCAGAACGTGCCTGTGGCGTATGGGAGTTCATGGGGGCGGCAGGGGGGATGCGGCGAGTACCTTCCCTCTTCGTATAGTATGCCGGTTCACGTGTAAATTTCTCCCATTTTCACTTCAGGTGGAAACGTTTGGCCTCAGGGGCCAAAGCATTGGCCATTTGAGGCGAAGCGCCGGCATTCTCCTGCGAAGCACCTCAGTTGGAGTGCAAACGATGGCAGAAAGCCTGCAAACAGTTGCAGGTTTTCCGCAAACGATTGCAGGAAAAGGCCAATCGTTTGCAGCCATCCCTCAATCGTTTGCACCCGGAGGGGAATCGTTTGGCCCCGATGGCCAAAGC
>CBINJX010000042.1:0-12746 GCA_966251085.1 uncultured Verrucomicrobiales bacterium | reverse complement strand
CGGAAGTTTTGCCATCGTTTGCAGGATTTCCGCGATGCTCCGCAGGAAAAGGCCGCTGCTTCGAAGCAAATGGCCAATGCTTCGGTGTCTGTGGCCAAACGTTTGTGTCCGGAGTGGAAATCGCAGGTTTGGGAGGCCGCAGATTCCCTGTTGAAGGCTACGGCTCCATACGGCTTCTGCGCAGTTCCTTCACGCACCCCGGTTCGTTGGATGCTCTCCTCCTCCTCGCATTCCGAGGACAGTTGTTTGTGTCGATTTACCCGGTCGCCTCTGGTTCACCTTTCCCCATGCAGAAGACGAACCAGAATGATCTTCCCTGGACGGAGCAGAAGTCACCCGGAGGCAAATTCTGTATTGGCCGCAAACACATCTCCCTTGCGCTCGGTGGATTGAAGGATGTCGGCACTTGGGGCGGGGGACATCCGTTCGATCTGGAGCTCACGCGGGTCCCGCCGGGTGCCAGCAACTGGCCGCTGCACTCCCATGCCGCCCAGTGGGAACTTTACATCGTGCTCAGCGGAACCGGGGAGTTCCGCAGCGGTGAGACACGTTCCCCACTTTCGGCGGGTGATTGTGCCTTATGCCCTCCCGGGGAACCCCACCAGATTACGAATACCGGGAGCGAAGACCTGCTTTTTTATATCATTGCGGATCAACCACAGGCGGATGTCATGCACTATCCGGACTCCAACAAGTGGTTCATCAAGCCGCACCGGCGAGTCTTCCAGATGCAGGAGATCGACTATTATTCGGGTGAAGAGTAACGGGAATCCCTTCACGATCGCATCACGACCAATGCTGGTGCAGCAAAGCGTGCCTTCATGTTCTGAAGATCGACCGCGGATTCCCCATTACCACCGAAGCGTTGTTCGTTGGTAGAAAGGACCACCGACCATGCTCCTCGAGGAGTAGGGGAGCAGATCGGCTCATCCTTGAGCGAAGCCTCGTGTCCGCCGGTGATATCAAAGAGAACGAGCCACTCGGCTCCCTCCGATCGCAACCGGATCGCTCCGACGCCATCGCCGAGTGAGGTTACCTCCCAGGATTCGCGTGACGTTGGGCGAAATGCAGGTTCGGAGTTCCTCAACGCAAGGCACTCGCGGTAAAGCGCCAGCGTCTGCTGTTTTCTCTGCAGGGAGAGTTCTTCCCAATCCAGTTTCGAAGACTCAAACGTCTGGTCGCTTTGCGGGTCGGGAATCCTGGCGCGGGTCTCCGGATTCTGGAACGCCTCGAAATCCTTGAATTCCTCGCGGCGCCCCTCAGTGATCAGCTTCCCGAGTTCTTCCGTGTGATCCGTGAAGAATAGAAACGGTGCCGAGGCTGACCATTCCTTGCCCATGAAGAGCATGGGGGTATAGGGTGTGAGACAGATGAGCGCGGACGATGCCAGATAAGCTTCACGCGAGATGGTGTGCCGCAGGCGCTCCCCGAAGGCTCGATTGCCAGTCTGATCGTGGTTGGAAATGCAGTGGATAAAACCCTGGGGCGGGATATGGCTCGGATCGGTGCCACGCTTCTTGCCTTGCACCCTGGACACTTGTCCCCGGTACAACCAGCCGTAGCGCAGAGTATCGACAAGTTCGGTAAGCGTTCCCTGGAAGTCGGCCAGATATGCCTCGCTCTCGTGTGTGTTTGCTACACGGACTACGTGATGCAGATCGTCGGCCCAGACTCCGTCAAAGCCATAGCCGCCGTTTTCTTCAGGAAGCAACAGACTGGCCTCATTGCGCGGATCCTCAGCGATAGCAAAACCGCCATGCGCATGGATGGTGGCAGTAAGTTCCTTCAGGATATGTCGAGGGGAGTGATCGATGATGGCGTGGGTGGCATCGAGCCGGAAACCATCGATATGGAACTCGCGCATCCAGTAAGCGGGATTGGCTGACACGAACGCCTTCAGCGGTTGAAACTCGGGAAAGCCATAACGGATCGCGCCGCCCCAGGGAGTTTTCTCCGACTCATCCAGATAATCACCGATGTAGCAGGCGAGGTAATTTCCGTCGGGACCGAAGTGATTATAAACCACGTCGAGAATCACGGCGAGGCCCATACCATGCGCGGCATCCACGAGCGCACGGAGATCGTCCGGGTGGCCGTAGGTATGCGCGGGAGCGTAGAGGCTGACTCCGTCATAACCCCAATTGCGTTCCCCTGCAAAATCGGCAAGCGGCATCAATTCGATGGCTGTCGCTCCCAAGTCCCGTACGTGCTTGAGCTTATCAATCGTTGATCGGTATGTGCCCTCTGGGGTGAATGTCCCTACATGCAGCTCGTAAATGACGAGGTCTCGAAAGTTTGGCCTCCGCCAGTTGTTATCGTTCCAGTGATAAGTATGGGGGGCGATCACCATCGATGGACCATGCACTCCATAGGGTTGATAACGTGAAGCCGGGTCGGGATAACTTTCGGTGCCGTTGAGCCGGTACTTGTAGAGGTCGCCACTTCGCCCGCCGTCGTCCAATCCTTGGAAATAGCCATCGGGATCTTTCGACAACGGAACCTCGCGAATCGGGCGGGAATCCGCATCGACTATGAGGACATCAACACGTTCCGCTTTGGGCGCCCAGATCCGGTAATGGACGCCGACGTCGCATAATTCGGCACCTTGTGGAGCCATCTTACGATTCATTGCCAATAGTTCAGCTGGAAATTCTCTCACTATTCAAGAGCCCTGCCGATCACGGGTGTCGTATCAGTTTCAAAGGGGGGATTCCGTTTTGCGATACCCTGAGCCAGAGCCGGGATCTTCGGCGACGGGACGACTTTCGCTCGGAATCGTGGGCAAGACGGGACTGGGGTGATCGGTCAGATATGGTCCGCTGCGAACGGCCGCATGCGCGGTATCCACCGAGTCAAAAAGGCGAAAGAATTGATCCAGGCACAGCACCTGAAACAGCTCCCGGACTTCCGGTCGTGCTCCGGCGAACAGAAGCATTCCCCCGAATTCTGAGACGGTTCGCTGGTAGCCGCTCAATACGGAAAGTCCACTGGAGTCGATGAACGTGACTTCCGTGATGTCGAGGATCAGCACGGGGCACTTCGCCTGAGCTTTCCCGTCCAGAAGCATCCGGAGCTTTGGTGCCTGTGTTAGATCTATTTCACCGAAGATCCCGAGCACCGGGACTCCCTGTTGGGTTTGTTCAAGAAAGTGCATCAGCAGTCGCCTTAACCTCCGTGGCAGTTTATGAAGAATTCGTAAACTCAGGCCGGCGTGGAGACGTAGACTGCTACGGGGAGCTCCCGGAGTACGTCCCGGAGCATCAGGGTTCCACCCGCTGCGAGCGTGTTCCCGGTGAACAGATCTGCGGCTTCGCGGGACAAATCGGTCGCCAGCCTCGTGTCTCCCCAACAGTCACCTACGGGAGGTGTGCCGACCCTCGAGCTCAGTCGGGAAGTTACGACGAGGAGACTCTTTCCCGCGTATTCGCGCCGGAAAGCGATGCAACATTGGCCAAATGCTCCTTCAACGGTTACCGGCGTATAGTTTCCGTGCCGGAACAAGTCAGGGTGCTCCCTCCGCAGGAGGAGGAGTTTATGCGTGATGAATAGCTTAATTCGGCCATCACGCCATTGTTGGAGCAACTCCGCTGGAGCCGGAGCTTGCTGCAATAAGGCCAGACTCTGACGCCTTGTCTCGTAATTTACAGGTCGCCGATTGTCGGGGTCTACCAGACTGAAATCCCACGTCTCCTGCCCTTGATAGATATCCGGAACACCGGGCACTGTGAGCTTGAGCACCGTTTGAGTCAGGGAATTGATCATGCCCAGCTCAGAGAGCCGGCGGGCGAAGGGCTCGAGAGATTTCAGGAAGCGGTTACCTCGTTTCGGAGCGAGGATGGCTCCAACAAAGGTATTCACGGCATTGTCCCAATCCACGTTCGGCTCCACCCAGCTGCTGTTGACCTTCGCCTCGTGCAAGGCCTTGCCCATGTACTCCTGAATCCTCTTTACGTAGACGGCGTGCTCCTCAGGAGACATCGGCTCCAAGGGCCAGCTGCCGAGTAGGATCTGGTAGAGCAGGTATTCCTCATTGGCGTCGGGCGCGAATTCTCCATCCATCTGGATCCGGTGCTTCCGGTTTGCGCTCTGCCAGCCACGCAAAACGCGTGACCATTCCTGAGGCAGTTCGGAGAGAGCGGCGATTCGCGCGCGCACGTCCTCACTCCGTGTAGTGTCGTGAGTGGACGTGGTGACCATCGACTCCGGGAAGCTGGCGAGACGCTCCTCGTTCTGCTTATGAAAAGTCTCGATGGATTCGCCGAAGATGGCGGGTTCCCCGCCGACCTCATTGAGTGCCACCAGCCGGTTGTACACATAGAAGGCGGTATCCTCGACGCCCTTGGCTGTGATCGGCCCGGTGCACTGCTGAAACTTCATCACGAACTGCAGCCGCGCCTCCTCATCGACCGGGTGCGGATTGTCGGGAGGAGGAGTCAAAACGTCGCGCAGGAACTCGAAGACGGTCCGCTCCATTGCAGGATTCCGCCTCCGTGCCGCGGCGATTGCTCGAAGAATCACACGTTTGTCTTCCTCGGCGACAGTTCCATCCGGCGTGATGTAGGTGCGGTAAACGGGGAAGCAGGCGATCACTTCACGAATAGCTGTCGTGAGTGCGTTGAGAGTAAAGTCGCAGTACCACGGGTTTGTTTCAGAAATGCGGCTGAGCATCTGCCCGAGGACATTGACCTCGCTGGCCATTGATGCCCGCATGGTGAGCAGCTTGCTTCGGTACACGAGGTCGGCATACGAAGTGCGGGAGCCTGTGAACTTCGCGTAGATATCCGAGAACGCCTTTTCGGCGTCGGAGTCCACGAGTACGGAGGCGAGTTGTACAGCGACCTCGTAGCCGGTGGTTCCGTGCGTGGGCCAATCGGAACGCAGATGCTCGCCTTTCCCGAGGATCTTTTCGACGAGCAGGTAAAGCGGCTTTTCGTTTGCGTTGGTGCCTGTGATGCTCGCGAACCTTTCCTGGAGCTGGGAGAGATAGCCGCGCGGCTCCCAAAGGCCGTCGACGTGATCAATACGGAGACCGACTGCGGCACCTTCGCGGAGCAGGTCGAAAACGAGCCGGTGCGTGGTTTCAAACACCTCTGGCAGTTCCATCCGGATCGCTGCGAGAGTGTTGATGTCGAAGAACCGCCGGTAATTGATTTCCTCGGACGCTACACGCCAATACGCCAGCCGGTAAGGTTGTGCGCGAATCAGGGCATCGTAAGCATCAAACGTCTTTTCCTTACCGCCGCTTTGTACTTCGGCGATTGTTTCCCTGATCGCTGCTTCCACTTCCGGGCGTTCCTCGCAGAGCTTTACCAGGCGCGTCTTGATCACTTCCTTCTCCCGGGCACGCTCCATGAGTTTCTCCGGATCTGTCTCGGTGCGCGGAGGCAGATGCTCCAGGGCAACAAGGATGCTTTCGAGTTCTACCGGGATCTCTGCTCCGGCAGAGCGGAGCTGTTCTTTCGCTCCTTCCAGCAGAGGTTGAGTCGTGCGTGGTGAAATCGGAAGCTGGCGTCCGTAGTAATCGAGGAAAAAGGCGCCATTCTTGAAGTGGAGTTTGAGGTCTCCGCTTTCCAGCACGCGGCCGTAATGATCACCGAGGATTGGCAGCAGGACTTTGTTCTCCAATTCACGCTTGATCGGGTGCCAATCGATATCGAAGAACCGGGCATACGGTGAGCTGGGGCCGTTCTCCAGGACGTCCATCCACCACGTATTGATCGCCTCGGCAATCCCCATGTGGTTCGGAACGAAGTCCAGGATCTGTTGCATTCCGTAGCGCCGCAGTTCTGCGATGTAGGCGTCAAAATCCTCGCGGCTCCCCAACTCCGGGTTAAGTTGGTTATGATCGGCCACATCGTATCCATGCATGCTTCCCGGAGCTGCCTGGAAAATGGGGGAAGCATAGATATGGCTGATCCCCAGATCGTGTAGGTAGGGCACGATCTCCCTTGCATGCCGGAAGGTAAAATCCTTGTGGAATTGCAGCCGGTATGTCGCCGTCGGAATTGAAGGGTGCTGGTACACAGAATTAGGTAAGCAATCCCGAATCGGCGAATCCTTCAGCTGTGGCCTTGCTGATGCTGCAGGGCGGCAACCCTCTTTCCGTCAGGGGGCTTTGAGCACAAAAATGTCTGCGCTTCTCGCGTCCGGGGCGAAAAGTTTCGGAGAAGCAAGGCGCTGATTAAATCACTCCTCGTACAGCTCCCTGAGCGTTCCCTCGTGGACCAGCAAGAGCGGCTTCGCATGCGCTCTTTCAGGCGCCAGTGAGCGGAGGCTCAGCACGCGTCCGTTCTCGGAGAAACTTCCTGCATAGCTTTTCTCCGGGGCGTTACTCAGAGCGTCATCGATCCGCACGTCACGATTCTCCAGGTTCACCGTGCCTGTGATTTCAAAGACTACCGGCAGGGCGGAGCCTGTAGAGTACTCCAGCAGCCCGCGAAGATCGACATGCAGAGGCGACTCCAGGCTCACGGTCTGGATGTCGATGGCAAGGAATGTGCGCTCCCTCCCTTTTTTCAGTTCGCCGATGAATCGCGAGCGGATGAAGTAATGCCATGTGATGTTCCCCTCGTTGGGCATCATGGCGGCGCGTTCGTGGTCTTCAAACATCTGGCGTCAGGAATGGGAGTGGAGGTGGTGATCGTTTTGCGAGGGCTTGTCGAACAATAGTGGCCTGTGCCTGAGGAACGGTTGCTGCAACAAGCCACTCAGCCATGGTCGCATATAATGGCATAGGCGTGACCAGCACGCGGCTGTGATCACCGCTCTGCACTGGCACCCATTGTTTGTTCCGGCTGCCAAACGCATCGAAGAGTGCTTTGCCTCGGCTCAGGGGGATGAGCGTGTCCACGTCTCCGTGAGCCACCAGTACTGGAATCTCCACCTGTGGAGCCCAGTCCACAGGGCGAGCGTCGCTTAACTTCGCTCCTCCGCGGAGATTCATTGCCATGCCAATAGCCTCACGGAGAAGCGGAGCCGCAGGCCCTGCCCAGCGTAGCTGTCCATCCACTACACCGGAGAGCGAATCGAAGCTGCTAACCACGATCAGAGCTTTCCATGTTTTCGGGGACATGGTCGCGGAGCGGACAGCAAACGCGCCTCCCATCGACATGCCCCAAAGTGCGGCAGGCGCTTGGGGAAAACCGAACTGCTTCGACGCGTCCGCGAGCACGGCTTCCGGCAGTTTTGCCTCCATATCGGTCGTGGCAAAGCGCACCTTGTCCAGCGGGCTCTCCCCGTGGCCCGGCAGATCTGGTAAGATACAACGGAACCCGACCGTGCAGAACCGCTCGGCAACCGGGAGTAGATCCTCTTTGCGTCCTTTGCGGCCATGCAGCAGGACGATGGTGCCTTGAACGGTGCCATAAGGGACAAGCGGTGTGCCGTTCGTCTCAAGTTGCTGCTGGAGGCGCTTCCCGCGCTCTCCGGGGCCGCTCGCGGGATCCGGGGTGACGAGCAGACAGGGGACTTGGCCACTCATGGCCGTGAATCTCTGGATTGACACCCCGTGCGCAGCCGGTGAGTTCAGCCAATCGTAATGATACCCCTGTAAAGCTCTCCTCGATGGCGCGACCAAATGGCCTGCTGCAATCCAGAAGGTGGTGAGAATGGATAGCGCTACCGCAAGCAGGACGAGGACGAGCACTTTCTTTCGAACGCGAATCATTGAACGAGGGGGGATGCACCGGCTGTGCGGGTTAGGCACTCTCCCTCAGATTCCAGAGCGAGGGAGACGCAAGCTCCAGACTATTCCCTGCAGGATCGGCGAAATAGATCGATCTCGCACCGTTGGGCCAATCTACCTCCTGATCGATGGTGACTCCGTGCTGCTGGAGTTTTTCCTTCCAGGACTCCAACTCCTGGGCGGGTACTGAAAAGGCGACGTGCTGTGGTCCGTGGGCTCCATGTGCGGGCAGATCTTTGCCGAGCAGCGTCTCCCTTGGATTGAAGATGAGCAGCATGCCGTGTCCGCACCGGAAGAAAAGATGGCGGGGATACTCCGTAGCAAAGAGTTCAAGCCCGAGCACCTCACGGTAGAACGCTTCCGCAGCATGGAGGTCCTCCGCGTATAGCGCGGTTTCGAGCACGCCATTAATTTTCATAAAGTGTTTCCAGCATCGGCCGCCTTTTGCCTTCCGACAACCCGGGAGGCTGCCGAAGTTCAATTACTAAAAAGGCGCAGGGAACTACCGATCCCTCTCTTCCATTCCGCACCTGTATTTTCCCTCTTTGTGTCTCTTGTTTCCCTTCGTGACCCTCCTTCATCGCAGCACACTTGCGAGCGCGGATTGCGCTGCGTGGTATCCGCACATCCCGTGAACGCCTCCGCCGGGCGGTGTGGATGATGAGCAAAGGAAGAGATTGGTTCCCGGGATACGGTAGGGATCCGGGCTCAGGAAAGGACGCGCGGCGAGATGCCAGAGATCGGAGGCGCCGCCGTTGATGTCGCCTCCGATCAGGTTTGCATTCGTTGCCTCGAGATCCGTAGGTTTCGAGAGGTGCCGGGCGAGAATGCAGTCGCGGAATCCCGGCGCGAAGCGCTCGATCTGCACTTCGATTGCCGCAGTTATATCGACCGTGCAGCCCCGAGGGACGTGGCAGTAAGCCCAGGCCGTCTGCTTGCCGGCGGGTGCTCGGGTGGAATCGAAGAGACTCTGCTGGGCCAGCAGGATGAAGGGGCGCGCTGGCACTTTGCCGGAACAGACTTCCCGTTCAGAAGCGGCAACTTCCTCCATGGTGCCGCCGACATGCACCGTACCCGCACGCCGGCATGGCTCTGCCGTCCACGGGATCGGCGCACTGAGAGCATAGTCGATCTTGAAGACACCGGGACTGTGCGGGAACTGCTCCAGACGCTTCCGATAACGGGGACGCAGCCTGTCACCGGCCACGCGTGCGGCTTCCCAGACAGTCAGATCCAGGAGCACGGCGCGTGCGGATGGAATCTCCCGAAGGTTGGAGATCCTGTGTTTGGTCTCGATCTCACCACCCAGTTCCCGAAGATAACCCGCCAGGGCATCACTGATTTTTTGTGAGCCGCCGCGGGGGAGTGGCCAGCCAACCGCATGCGCCGCAACCCCGAGCACTAATGCGAACGCGGCGGACCCTGGCGCTTCCAGCGGCAGAAAGGAGTGTGCGGCGAGGCCAGCCACGAGCGCACGCGCCGGATCATGATTGAAAAGGCGGCGTCCAAGCCCGGTGGCGGATTGGATGGCCGACAGGCCAAATCTCGCCAGGAGAAACGGATGACGTGGAAGATGAATCACAGGCTGCAGAAATTCCTGTGCCAGGTCATTCCAGCGTCGAACGAAGACACCCATCAACTGCTGATAAGCGTCGCCATCATCTCCCAGCAGGTGGGCGGTCTCCGGCAGAGACTGATGCTGGGCTGCCGCAATACCGCCATCGAGCGGATGGGCGAGCGGAAGGTCGGGATGAATCCATTCCAATCCGTGCCGATCCAGCGGCAGCGACTGGAAGAATGGTGAACCAATACCCAGCGGATGGATCGCCGAGCAGCGATCGTGCACAAAGCCGGGCAGCGTAAGTTCCGCGGATCGCGCACCGCCGCCGATGGTCGGCTGCTCCTCGATCACCAGCACCTTTCGTCCAGCGCGTGCGATCGTGATGGCGGCTGCGAGCCCATTCGGGCCGGAACCGACCACTACGGCGTCTATCTCTGGTGTGGATCTGTTCACGGAGACACGAGGGAATGACGAAGTTCGAATGACGAATGACGAAAGGGGGGGCGAAATCCGAAGGGGGCTTTCCTTTACGATCAGATTCGGTCAGCGGTGGGCGCCTGCGTTGCGGTGCCTCGCTGCAGAGGCAATCGTCCTCGCACCGCATTCAGGCGGGAGAAAAATGCCGGCAGGTGCGGACTGACATCGCTCTTCCGGGCGATACGCTTCTGCGTGCCCATTGTTCTACTGCCTCTCATCCTGATCCTCCTTCCGGCGATCATTGCCCTGACCGTGCCGCTATCGATCATCCAGCGGTACCGTGCCGGCACGGCCCGGAGAGCAGCGAGAGGATGGGTGGCGGCGACCAACCTGTTTTTCATGTGCATCTCGGTTGGAATCTTTCTCACGACTGCGGCGATCAGCAGCACATGGATTCCCGGGGCGCTTACCTATAGTCTCTGGGGATTTGCATGTGGTGGCGTTCTCGGAATTGTCGGGCTCCTCCTGAGTCGATGGGAGGCAACTCCGCAGGCGTTGCATTACACCCCGAACCGATGGCTCGTGCTTTCGATTACCCTGATCGTCACTGTCCGCCTCGGCTTTGGGTTCTGGCGCGCATGGCAGGCGTGGCGGTTCACGCCCGATGAGCAATCCTGGCTCGCGGCCTCGGGGATCGCCGGCTCGATGGCGGTAGGTGCGGTGGTGCTCGGGTATTACTTCACGTACTGGGCGGGGGTGTGGAGGCGGTTTAAGCGGTACAAGCGGACAAAAGCGCTCCGCTAAACGACGCGGGATTTGGCGCGAAGGTGTAGAGGCGGCTCTGCCTCTGATTGCTGACAGGAGGGCGGCAAGCGCTCGCCGCAAGGATGTTTATCACGCGCCGTGGCGAACTGTAGGGAGTCCCATCCGCCTTTCTTTAATCCCGGTTGGCAGCTCCATAAAGCTATTATATACTTCGCGATGCGTTTTCGCTGTCTGTTCTACCCCGCAGGTATCCTTTTTGCCGCGTTTTCCGCGTTCGGCAATGTGGCACCCGAAGCGCTGGCCCCCATCCCTACGCCAGTGCTGGAGCACGGTGGGTCGGTTCAGGATATAGACCTGCGTACTGTCTTTCGCGATCCGGATGTCCCCGGCAGTGCGGTGCGCGTGAGTGTGCGCCTGGGAAGCACCGTGAAAACGTTTGATATTGCGCTCTATGATCAGGAGAAGCCGATCACCGTCGCGAACTTCCTCTCGTACGTGAACTCCGGGCGGCACAATAACAATTTCTTCCACCGCTCGGTTCCCGGCTTTGTTCTTCAGGGTGGCGGCTTTGTGTGGAGTGCGACGGGGCAGCTCGAAGCCGTCGCGACTTACCCGGCTATCCAAAATGAACCTGGCATTTCCAATCTTCGCGGCACGATCGCGATGGCCAAACTGGGCGGCGATCCAAACAGCGCCACGAGCCAGTGGTTTGTGAATCTCGCTGATAATTCCGCGAATCTCGATGCCCAGAACGGGGGATTTACCGTCTTTGGTCGCGTGGTCGGTAATGGCATGGCGGTAGTCGATGAGGTGGCGGCGCTCCCCAGGTTCAATGCCGGCTCGCCTTTTGATTCGCTTCCGCTCAAGGACTTTTCAGGAGACACCATCCTCCGGGTTCACACCGTTGAGACCAGTTCCGCTGTCATCCCGACCCTCACTTTCAGTGCAGTCGCCGATGATCCAACTCTGGTCGGGGTATCACTCACCGGCTCCACTCTTCGCCTCACGCCGTCCGCGAATCGTTCCGGCAGCACGACAGTCCTGATCACAGCGACCGATCTCGATGGTGCTTCCACGCAGACGACGATCAATGTGCAGGTTCTCGCTCCGGTGGGGGAACCGGAGAGTAACGTTCCGGAAACGGTTGTCACGGCAGCGCAGGGGGGAACTCCCGTGCCCGCGAGCGGGAGCACCGGTCTGCCTGCTGGAAGTGTGCTGAGCGCCTTTGGCTCACCTGCAATCAGTGACTTCCGCCATACCGCCTCGCGGGTGACGATCACTGCCGGGAGGAAGCGTTTGTCGGGCATTTACCGGGAGAATGGCGACGGAGAAGCCGAGATTGTCGCTTATCAAGGCCAGGCGGCTGGCCTGCCCGGGGCGACTTTCAAGAGCTTCCGTGATCCGCTGCTCGCATCCGGCGGCGAAATCGCCTTTGTCGCCAAGCTCGCCGGTGTGAAAGGCGGACAGAATGAAGAAGTCTGGACCGATCTCTTTGGAAGCCTCACTCCCGTTCTGCGTAAAGGGGAGCCGATTCCCGGACTCGAGGGACTGAAGCTCAAATCGGTGACAAGTCTCGCGATGGCCGACGGTGCACTGCTTGCCCTGGTGAAGCTGATGCCTGTGCCGAAAACCGTGGCTCCGGGTAGCGATCTCGCACTGGTCCGGATCACAGGCGTGAATTCCGGCGTGCTGCTGGCGCGCACCGGCACGGAGTTTGATGGGGCGAAAATCAAGAAAATGAACGTGCTCCAACCGGCGGTTGGCTCGTCCGGGCAGGGACGCTGGAACGGATCAACTGAAACAGTCGCGAAGCTCACGCTTTCAGATAAACGTACCGTTGTGGTGAAGTTCGGGGCTGACGGCACTCCGGCCAAACTATTGCAATCCGGAGCGGATAACACCGGCTGGGATAATCAGATCGCCAAGCTCGGATTCCCCGCCTTTGGAGCACCAGGTGTGGCAGTGCTGGCCACCGAAGCGAAGGGGCTGGGCGTAAACGCTGCAAATGACAATGTGCTGATGGTGGCACAGGGTGGGGCTGCGTTCGCGGAGCTTATCCGTGAGGATGCGCCTGCAGATGGTGCGGACGGGGCGAAGTTCGCCGGTTTCAAAGACCCTGTGATGAATGATCAGGGGGATGTCCTCTTCCTTGCCACCCTGCGTGGCGCTGGAACCAATAAGAAAAACAAGAGCGGTCTCTGGCTCTCAACCGGCAGTGCCGCGCCCGAACTGGTTGCCCGTACCGGCGCTCCAGCCACGGGAAAAGACGGCGCTGTGCTTACTGGTGCAGCTTGGAAATCGATCAACTCGTATGCCTTG
>CBINJX010000041.1:0-12780 GCA_966251085.1 uncultured Verrucomicrobiales bacterium | reverse complement strand
CCGCAGTCTGGACCGGAACCGTGACCATCTTTGGCGTGGCCACGATGCTCACAGGGGCGATGCTGGCCCTGCCGCAGACCGACCTGAAGCGACTCCTCGCCTACTCCACTGTCAGCGTATTGGGAACACTGACGCTCCTTCTGGGGCAAGGGACAGAGACCGCGCTCACGGCCGCCGTGGTGTTTCTCGTGGTCCATTCACTGTACAAGGCCGCTCTCTTCATGGTGGCGGGCGCTGTGGATCATGAGACGGGGACGCGTGATGTCGGCTCGCTCAGTGGTCTGATTCGCTTCATGCCGATCACGGCGGTTTCAGCGGGGCTCGCCGCATTGTCGATGAGCGGGTTTCCTCCGTTGCTGGGATTCATCAGCAAGGAGCTGCTGTATGAGGCAAAGCTGCATGCCCCGGTAGCGGCAACCGCCATTACCACCGCCGGAGTCTGCGCAAATATCGTAATGGTCGCTGTCGCGATCATTGTCGGCATCCGGCCCTTCCACGGACGCGTCCTCGTGCCGGGCGACAAGGCGCATGAAGCGCCACTGGGGCTCTGGTTCGGGCCAGCGGTATTGGCGATTCTGGGCTCGATCACGGGTCTCTGGCCGTACTTTCTGGGCCAGACGGTGATCGAGCCTGCAGTGACTGCTATGCGAGGCACACCGACAAAGGTCTCGCTCTACCTCTGGCACGGGGTGAATGAAGTGTTCATCCTCAGCGTTGTCACTGTAGTCGGCGGTATTGTGGTGTACCTCTTGCGCCACAAGATCAGGGCTCTCGCAACGCGGTTGTCACCACTGAGCTGGTATGGTCCCGAGCGGGATTACGAACTGGGTCTCGCTGGCCTCAAAGCCCTTGCTTCGGGCCAGACCCGAATCCTACAGCACGGCTACCTGAGGTATTACATCCTGACTATCGTTGCAACGGCGCTCGGTCTTGCTGGATATGCGATCGTACGGTTTGGGATTCCACAGATCACAGCACGCAGCTTCGCGGGCATCTACATACATGAATATGCAATTGCCGCCCTGATCCTTGCCGCGGGACTCGTGGCGGTCTCCTCTCGATCAAGGTTGGCGGGGGTCGCTGCACTGGGAGTCGTTGGTTACGGAGTCGCGTTGATCTATGCGCTCTTCGGCGCCCCGGATCTCGCGATCACGCAGATCCTCGTGGAGACACTCACCCTCGTTCTCTTCGTCCTCGTCGTTTACCATCTCCCGCGATTCTCCACGCTCACCAGCGTTCCGCATCGAACCCGGGACGCCATTCTCGCAGCGGCAGCGGGTATCGTGATCACGATGCTCATCCTGCAATCAATCCAAGTGCAGATGGCGGAGCCTATCTCCCCCTACTTCATCGAGAACGCTCCCAACGCCCAAGGCCGGAATGTCGTAAACGTGATCCTCGTCGATTTCCGAGCACTCGACACCTTGGGAGAAATCACGGTTCTCAGCGTCGCAGCGCTCGGCGTCTTTGCACTCATGAAACTCCGGCCAGCACCACGGAAGGAGGGAGACCTATGATGGATTCCCTCCTTCTCCGAAGCGCTGCACGCATCATCGTGCCGCTCCAGATTGCGCTCTCCGTCTTTCTCCTCCTGCGCGGACACAATGAACCCGGTGGAGGGTTCATCGGCGGACTCGTCGCTGCGTGCGGAGTCATCCTGTACGGCATCGCTTTCGGTGTGAAGGCGGGCAGTCGCCTGCTTCGTCTTGCGCCACAAATATTCATCGGCCTTGGACTGCTGATTGCAGCCGGCAGCGGTGTTTTCTCATTGGCCCATGGACAACCGTTCATGACCGGACTCTGGGCGAAGCTTGCGGTGCCCACCGTGATCATTGGCAAACTCAAATTTGGCACCCCACTCCTATTCGACGTCGGCGTCTACCTCGTCGTCGTCGGCATCTCGGTTCTCATGATCTTTTCCATAGCAGAGGAGGAGGAAGAATAACATGGAAACGCTACTCGCGATTGTTATTGGCGGACTCTACGCGATGTCCTTTTACCTCATGCTGCGGCGCAGCATGGTAAAGCTCATCTTCGGCCTCATCCTTTTCAGCCAGGCGGCGAATCTCCTCATCTTCACCTCCGCCGGCCTCACACGCGGACGCGCTCCGATTCTTCCTGAGGGCGCGGCCGAATCTGTTGCGCCGATTGCAGATCCCCTTCCCCAGGCACTTGTTCTCACGGCGATCGTTATCAGCTTCGGGCTACTGGCATTCGCCCTGGCTCTCCTTTACCGCGCTCATGATTCCCTGCGGACGGATGATCTCGACCAAATGGGCAGGAGCGACAAACCGTGAACTTGCTACTGATTCTTCCCATCCTCATTCCACTGGCGACAGCGGCCGTGTTGATCATGGCCTTTCGAGCCGGCCGCACCGTGCAGCGCTGGATCAGCCTGACCGGAGCCGCTGCACTCTTCGTCGCCAGTCTCCTCCTGCTCCGCGAAGTCTCATGGAACGGCATACAGGTGACCCAACTCGGGAACTGGCCGGCCCCGTTTGGCATCACCTTCGTAGCCGATTCATTCGCCGCGATCATGGTGGCGATCACCGGATTCCTGGGGATCTGTGTGGGTGTCTTTTCCCTCGCCGATATCGACGCGCCGCGGGAGCGCATCGGTTTTCACCCGCTCTACCATGTGCTGCTGATGGGCGTCTGCGGTGCATTCCTCACCGGCGACCTGTTCAATCTCTTCGTCTGGTTCGAGGTGCTCCTGATGTCGTCCTTCGTTCTGCTGGCGCTCGGCAGTGATCGCGCACAGATCGAAGGCGCGGTAAAATACCTCACCCTGAACTTCATCGCCTCCGGCATCTTCCTCACCGCTGTCGGTCTCCTCTATGGAAAAGCGGGCACCCTCAACATGGCGGATCTCGCGGTGAAGGTTGGAGGCGATCAGACCGGCGCAATTCTTCCACCAGCCATGCTTCTGCTGGTGGCTTTTTCGATCAAGGCAGGGCTCTTTCCTCTCTTCTTCTGGCTGCCGGCTTCCTACCACACGCCTCCCTCTGCGGTATCCGCACTCTTTGCCGGGCTTCTGACGAAGGTCGGCGTTTATGCACTCATCCGTGTTTTCACCCTGATCTTCACCGGCGTCCCGGGGATCACACATTCGACACTCTTCGTCCTTTCCCTGCTGACCATGATCACCGGCGTCCTCGGAGCTGCGGCGCAGTACGAGTTTCGGCGAGTGCTCTCATTCCACATCATCAGCCAGATCGGGTACATGACGCTCGGGCTTGCGATCTTCACCCCGGCAGCAATTGCCGCCTCGGTCTTCTATGTGGTTCATCACATCATCGTGAAGACCAACCTATTCCTGATTGCCGGGGCTGTCGGATACCTGCGAGGCACCGGACAGTTGACGAAACTCGGCGGTCTGTACCGGGAGCAGCCGTGGCTTTCACTCTGGTTCCTGATCCCAGCGATGTCGCTCGCCGGAATCCCGCCACTGTCCGGCTTTTTCGCAAAGTTCGTACTGCTCAAGGCCGCCCTCGACGTGAACGACTACACGGCACTCGCCATCGCCCTGGTGGTGGGATTGCTTACACTCTTCTCCATGACCAAAATCTGGGGTGAGGCTTTCTGGAAAGCGACGCCGGAAGGCGCACCACTGCCACAGGCCCAAAAGGTCCCCTGGCTGATGATGATCCCGATCGTGGCCATGGCATCCGTCACCCTCGCAATCGGATTGAACCCGGAGCTGCTTCTCCAGTTCTCCCGTAATGCCGCCAGCGAACTCATGAACCCGCGCCTCTACATCGATGCGGTCCTGGGAGGAGGGTCCCAATGAAGTTTCTGCGCAAGATCTGGCTCCTGGTCTGTTTCATCGGGTTCTACATGAAGGAACTCATCCGTGCGAATATCAGGGTCGCCTACGACGCCCTCACGCCGACTCACTACATGTGCCCGGCCATTCTCGCCGTCCCGCTGGATGCGAAGACCGACTTCGAAATCCTGCTCCTCGCCAACCTGATCACCATGACGCCCGGCACCTTGAGCGTCGATGTCTCGACCGACCGCGAAGTGCTGTATGTGCACGGCATGTACGTCGAAGACGAGACCGCCTTCCGCGCCGAGATCAAGGACCGGCTGGAGAAACGGGTGCTCGAACTCCTGAGATAACGCCATGGTCCTGCTCGTCTTACCCATCGTCTCCGGCCTCCTGATTACGGCGCTGTTGCTGGCGTTTCTGCGTCTCGCCCGTGGCCCCACCCTCGCGGACCGTGTCGTGGCGCTCGACCTCATCGGCATGACGATCGCCGGCATGATCGCCGCATACATCGCCTACATGGGAGAGCCCGTCTTTCTCGACGCCCTGCTGGTCCTGGCCATCATCACCTTCTTTGGTGCGATCGCTGTCGCCCGTTACCTCGAAAAGAAACCTCGCGATGATCGCTGAAGCCTTTGCCGCATTTTTTCTCGTCGTTGGCGCCGCGCTGATCTTCATCGCGGCGCTCGGAGCCGCGCGCTTTCCGGATCTTTTCACCCGAATGCATGCCGCATCCAAGGCAACCAGTCTCGGCCTCGGCTCGATGCTGCTCGCGGTCGCGATCCTGTTCCCCACCGCCGGGGTCATCACAAAAGCCGCCGCGGTGATCTTGTTCCTCTTCCTCACCACACCGATCGCCGCACACATGCTCTCGCGTGCGGCGTACATGTTGAAGGCGCCACTCTGGCCGGGCACCCGGTTCGACGAACTCAAGGATCGATACCGCGAAGATCGCACGAGATTGGATTCACCTCCACCCGGCAGCAACGAGCACCACCATAAATAGAGCAAAGCCATGGATACATCTCAGCCATCATCACCAAATGAGCCAGCAGTGGTCCGCGCCGCGACAGCACCGGATGCGGACTCGCCATCATCCACCCGGAGTGCGGCCGCACAGATGGCTCCCGGCGGCACTTTGTCGCAGGGAACGATGATCGTATCCATCGACACAATCCTGGTACCAATCGAGATCCATGACGAAGCCTCCTTCAAGGCGATCACTTACGCGGTCGCCCTGGCGAAAGTTTTCAATGCTTCGGTGATCCTCCTGCACGTTGTCGAAGAACCTCCCCTCCCGCGGTTTCACACCCAGGACGACAGCGTGCGCCAGGCGCGGCTGCACGAGGACGCAGAGCGCCAGATGACAGCGCTCTTCAACCGCGAAGTCGCACCTCATGCGCCGGGTCGTTATCTCATTCGCAGCGGTCGCTCCTGCGAAACAACGGTAGAGGTGGCAAAGGAGCTCCGGATTGATCTCGTCGTCATTCTGACCCACGTCTGGACGGGCCTTGCGAAGCTCATCAACGCCTGCCCTGCCGAGAAGGTAGTGCGAAACGCTCCCTGCCCTGTTCTTGTGGTGAAGGAGAAAGAGCATGAATTCATCGCTCCGGCGGCCGAGAGTTGAGCCTCATGCGTGGCGGCGTGTAACGCTAAAGCTCAGCGACCGCCGTGGGGTGAATTATTGGGGACATGTGCGGCAGGTTAACCGAACGCGCCAGAGAGGGCAATTACCGCCGCTCAAGGTGGTTCGTCTGGAGCGCATCGTTAGCCGTTGCGGCCCGTTGGCTGAAAGTCTCCTTCACGACGAATGAAGTCGAGATACCCACGGACGCCACCGTAGGCACGAAAATGCTCTTCGTCGATGCGGCGATACCAGCCGCGCGGATTCCAGCGATGACCATAGCCGAGGTCGTCGAGAAAGGAATACCACGGCCGGAAGCCACTCTCCGCCTCGAAAAAAAACAGCCAAGGAAATAGCCGCTGGTCCGGTGTTGCGGGCCAAAGGATGCGCGATGCGTGCCATGCCTCGACGCGGCAAATAGCTCGCACGACGCCAATGTGAGTGATGCCGCCGCCGTGAGCGCCAATGTGCGGCGCGAAAAAGACGGGGTCGCCAATCTCGGTATCGTTGTGCGCTGGACGCGCTTTCGGAGGCACGCCCCAACAATGAAACCGTCCATCCGGGAAGGCTCGCAGAAAGGGACCATCCGACTCAAAGAAGCTGCGCTCAGGAGCATCGGGCGGAAGCGCGGCTAGAACCTCACGAACCGTTCGCTGCCGCTTAATCGTATAGTCGATGTCTACTGCGTTTGCAGCTCCGACATGCATGATAAAACCGTTCATTGGAAGGAAAGTGCGCGAGCAACGGCTAACTCTGAAATTGGGCGCGGTCCCTTTCGCATGTCCCAGCCGCCATTTCGCATATTCCGGTCTTCCTCCCTGTGGCCTGTCGAGTAAAGCGCATCCATGGGCGAAACGATTGCTGAAGGCGCGGAGGGTCACAAGGCGAAACTCCTCGCTCCGCCTGCGCTGCAAGCAGCTATGGCGCGACACGTCCGGAGCTGGGGCGGTGAGGGAGCGCGGCTCGAGTTCCACGTCGATCTGATAATGAACCTCCCGCCCCTTACACTGCCAAGACACCGCATCCTTGCAGATTGTCTGGCTGCATCTCATGAGGCTCTGGCCTCCCAAACCACCGATTTGCACTCAGGATAGAAACGTTTGGCCTCAGACACCGAAGCAGTGGCCATTTGCTTCGAAGCACCGGCCTTTTCCTGCGGAGCATCGCAGAAATCCTGCAAACGATGGCAAAACTTCCGCAACCGTTTGGCCATTTCCTGCAATCCTTTGCTGAAATCCTGCAAGCGTTTGCACCCATTCCGCAATCAATTGCACCCGGAGGGGAATCATTTGGCCCCGATGGCCAAAGCTTTGGCCGCTGAGGCCAAACGATTTCATCCTGAGTGCAAACGATTGAGGTCGCGCTCCGATCGTTTGCAGGTGAGGTGCAAGGCTTCGCGGAAATGCGCAGTCATTCGCAGGATTTCTGCGATCGATCGCAGACTTTCTGCGATGCTTCGCACTTCGGATGAAATGCTTCGAGGCAAATGGCCAATGCTTCGGTGTCCAGGTGCAAATGCGTGGGCACTGTCCCCACACGCTTGGCCTTGCTCGCCAAAGCTTCGGCTGACAGGGCCAATCGTTTACACGAACTCGCCCGGCCAAGTAAATCCGAATGCTGCATCCGGCAATTACCTCTTCGAGGTCGAGATGCCGATTTCCGCTCCGCCCATTCCGGCCAAAGTCCAACTGATCACTGAGCAACCCGCCACGCCTTCGCCCGCACTCGCCCCTTTCCGCCGCAGGGAAATCGCGCTAAGAAGCGCCACCCCCACGGGTGAATCGTTCAATTCCAACCACCTGTTTATGTCGCATCCCCTCCTCTCCGGCCGGCTCGTTGCCGCTCTCGCTTTTGCAGGTCTCGCGCTGTCTGCCCCGCTGCAGGGTGCCGATCCTCATGCGAAACCTGTATTCACCACGGGTAAGGTGATGCGAGGGCCGGAACCGATCAAAGCTGATTTGCAAGGCGCAAAGGAACTGCACCTCGTGGTGACCGATGCTGGTGACGGATTTGGCGCCGACTGGGCAAACTGGATCGATCCGGTGCTGGTAAAGGCCGATGGAACGAAGATCCGGTTGACTGACCTAAAGCCAAAAGTTTCGAAGTCCGGATGGGGGCAGGTGCGCACGAACCTGAATGCCAGTGGCAAGGAGATGAAGGTCCGCGGAGCCAAAGTCGCCAACGGCATCGGCACGCATGCGCCATCGATCCTCTCATTTGATCTGCCGGAGGGAGTCGTCCGCTTTGAAGCGAAGGGAGCGCTCGACGATGGCGGGTTTGAGCAGCACATTGGCTCCACGGTTCGATTCCAGGTTTACACTCAGCAGCCACCGGCTGCCGTTCTCGCTGCTTCCTCGCCTGATGGTGGGTCTTCCGACAAGCCGTACGGTTTTGAAGCTGCCAAAGCAGCGATGGAGGACACCATGCGGGTCGCCGAAGGATTGGCAGTCTCGCTGTTCGCTTCCGAACCACAAATCCAGAACCCGACCAATATCGACATCGATCATCGTGGCCGGGTCTGGGGAATCGAGGCCGTGAACTATCGCTCGAGCTTCCAGAGATGGGGTAAACTGCGTGAGGGCGGAGATCGTGTGGTGATCCTGGAGGACACGAATGGTGACGGGGTTGCGGATCGTGAAAAGACCTTCTGGCAAAGCACCGATCTGCAGGCGCCGCTCGGCATCTGCGTTCTTCCGCAGGATCGCGGCACCCATGTCATCGTCAGCGCTGCGCCAAACGTCTGGCTGCTCTCCGATCTCGATGGTGACGACAAGGCCGAGAAGGTGACGAAGCTATTCACTGTCAGTGGCGGATGGGATCACGATCACCAGGTCCACGCTTTCGTTTTTGGCACGGATGGTAAGTTCTACTTCAACTTCGGCAATGAATGCCGCGAACTGAAAAGCGCGGACGGCAAGACGGTGGTCGATATCGCGGGAAATCAAGTCTCGGCCAAGGGGAAGCCGTACCGTCAGGGCATGGTGCTCCGATGCGACATCGATCTCGCCAGCGGCAAAGTCAGCAATGTCGAGACGCTCGGTCACAACTTCCGCAACAATTACGAGGTCACTGTTGATTCCTTCGGCACGATGTGGCAGTCGGATAACGACGATGACGGCAACAAGGGTGTCCGTATCAACTATGTGATGGATTACGGGAACTACGGCTTCACCGATGAGATCACGGGAGCCGGATGGCGGACGCCGCGGACCAATATCGAGGAGGAGATCCCGCTGCGTCACTGGCATCTCAACGATCCGGGAGTAGTCCCCAACCTGCTCCAGACTGGCGGCGGTTCCCCGACGGGTATCCTCATCAACGAAGGCACGCTTCTCGGGCAACAGTTCGCAAATCAGATCATCCACTGCGATGCGGGGCCGAAGACGGTGCGCGCATATCCGGTGGAGAGTGATGGCGCCGGTTACAAGGCGACGATGGTGGACATCCTCACCAGCACCGATAACTGGTATCGCCCGAGCGATGCCGCCATTGCTCCGGACGGCTCCCTCTTTATCAGCGATTGGTATGATCCGGGTGTCGGCGGTCACAACATGGGTGATCGCGAAAAGGAAAAAATTCGCGGACGCATTTACCGCATCGCTCCGAAAGGCGCCCCCTCGAAAACCTCGCTCCCATCCTTTGCCACAGCTGCCGATTGCGTGGCTGCCCTGACCTCCCCAAACCGCGCCACTCAGTTCCTCGCATGGCAGAAACTGCAGGCAATGGGCGCGCAGGCCGCGGCCGAACTCCAGAAGCTAGCCAAGCACGAGAACCCGCGCTTCCGCGCACGTGCACTCGGGGCTCTGGCAAACATGCCCGGCAAAACGCTCGATGCAGTGCGTGCGGGGCTCAACGACTCCGATCACAACGTTCAGATCTCGGCCATTCGCCTCGCACGGACGCTTTCGAAGACAGCGGACTTCGATCTCTCCGCACTCAAGGATGATCGCGACCTGGTCCGCAGCCTCATCCAGCATCCGAACCCGCAGGTTCGCCGCGAGATCGCGGTCTCGCTCCGTGAGGAGGAAGGCATCGAGCGGATCTGGGCGGCTCTCGCGAAGCAGCACGATGGAAAAGATCGCTGGTATCTCGAAGCACTTGGCATCGGCGCTGCAGGCAATGAAGACGCCTGCTTCGATGCATGGCTCGAAGCCGTGGATGGTGATTGGAACACCCCTGCGGGCCGCGACATCGTGTGGCGTTTGCGCTCCTCCAAGAACGCCGAGTATCTCGCGAAGATTCTCACCAGCGACAATCTCCCGAGCGCCGAGGCGCCCCGTTACCTGCGCGCCTTCGACTTCCTCCCGTCCAGCTCGCAAAAGAACAAGGCTCTCATCCAGCTCACATCCGTCGGTTCGAAAAACAAGATGATCGCCACGGAAGCGCTGCAACGCCTGAAGAGCCTGAACCTCGACACGAACCCCGAGGTGAAGAGCGCGGTGATGGCGATGCTGACGGCAGTGAAAGGCCAGCCGGAGTTCGTGGACATCGTACGCGACTTCAAAATCAAGGATCAGGGGGAAGCACTGCTCGAAATCGCGGTGAAGGGACCGGCGACTCAGGCAGGCGTCGAGGCGGCGAAAATGCTTCTCGAGCCGGCCAATGTGAGCGTCGCGGTCAACGCGATGAAAACCGATGACGCGGCAAAGCTCATCGAAGCGCTCGGCAACACCGCCGACCAGCGCGCGGCAAAGCTCCTGACACCGATCCTCACCGATGCCAGCAAGAATGTGGAGGTGCGGAAACAGGCAGTGCGTTCGCTCGCCCAGAGTCAGGGCGGCGTTCAGGCGCTCCTGAAAGCCGCTCGGGAAGGTCAGTTCCCGGCGGAACTCAAGCTCACCGCAGCCAGCGCTCTTGCGGCGGTACAGATGCCGCAGTTCAAGGACGACATCGCGCAGCTCTTCCCGATGCCCAGCTCAGCGGGTGGCAAGGCGCTGCCGCCCATGGCCGAACTGGTCAAGATGAAGGGGGACGCTTCCCGCGGCCGGGAGATCTTTGCCAAGGTCGAAGCCACCTGCGTCACCTGCCATCGTGACGGAAAAGTAGGCGTCGATTTCGGCCCCGGTCTGGCGGAAATCGGCTCAAAGCTCGGCAAGGATGCCCTTTATGAGGCAATCATCGCACCGAATGCCGGTGTCTCCATGGGCTTCGAGACGACTCAGCTCACCATGAAGAACGGCGATGCGGCAATGGGTATCGTGAGCAGTGAAACGGCCGATCAGCTCGTCCTCGTCATGCCTGGCGGCGTTCAGATCGCCTATAAGAAGAGTGACATCGCCAAGCGCGAAAAACTCCCGAACTCGATGATGCCGGAGGGGCTCCAGATGATGATGCCGACGCAGGATCTCGTCGATCTTGTCGAATACCTCAGCTCGCTGAAGGCTCCGCAGCAGCAGGCTGCGGCCCGGCAATAGAGGTTTGTTCTTCTACAAGGCGCGTCGCTGAAATGCGGCGCGCTTTGTATTTCCCGTGCTGCAAATTGCAGCGCTCCCCGTTAACACCCTGCCCCATGCCTTTTCATTCGTTCACACCAGACCGCGAGGGCTGGAGCA
The DNA here is from genome assembly GCA_966251085.1 of uncultured Verrucomicrobiales bacterium. Classification (GTDB taxonomy): domain Bacteria; phylum Verrucomicrobiota; class Verrucomicrobiia; order Chthoniobacterales; family Chthoniobacteraceae; genus CBINJX01. The sequence goes on along the minus strand of CBINJX010000041.1, from coordinate 1,835 downwards.
CCGTCTCTGACGAAGTCGCTTTCGCAAACCCGTATCTGGAGGTGCACACGGTCAAAGTCACCTCGCCTACACGCCCGAAGCCATTTCAGTGGACCGTCTGCCACCGGAAAGCGGCGGTAGTCGTCGCGGCACAGACGCAGGATGGGAAGTTCCTCCTCGTAAGGCAGGAGCGGGTGCCGATCCGTGCCACCATCTGGGAGTTTCCTGCCGGACAGATCGACGAGGAGACCGAGCACGATGAAAAGGCGATCCATGCAACCGGCATCCGGGAACTCCGCGAAGAGAGCGGCTACGAACTGGCGCCCGGTGGCGAAATCATTTCGCTCGGACACTTTTTCCCCAGCTCCGGCTTCACCGACGAGCACAGTCATCTGCTGCTGGCGCGCCCGGTGGTCCAGAGTCCTCATGGTCCTCAACTGGACGAGAACGAAGCCATCACCGAGGTTCGAGCGTTCACCATCGACGAACTCCGCGCGATGATCGCCTCCGGCGAGGTCTGCGATGCCAACACGCTGGCGGCATTTGCCCGTCTCACCGCACGCGGCCTGATTTGAGTTGTTCCGCTTGCGGAGTGCCCTGACATCCGCTCACTTACCCCCTTCCCAGCTCCCGTTTTTCACTTCACCATCCCCGCCCCATGTCCTGGTTGCCATCGTTCCTGCAGAAATTGCTGCAGAAGATTTTCAAAAATCGTGAGGAGGCGAACGCTGATGCCGTGAAGCCGTTCCTGGAGCATCTCGAGGACCTGCGATGGACGCTGATCAAGATGGGCCTGGTGCTCGTTCTTGGAATGGTGATCAGTTTCGCCTTCGTAGATAGCATCACGACCATCATCAAGGCACCGTATGAGGCGGTCGTTCCGAATGCAAAGTTGCTCGTGATCGAGGTTATCGAGCCGTTCATGATCTCCCTGAAGCTGGCGTTCTACTCGGGGTTAGTCTTCACGTTCCCGTTCCTCCTCTATTTTGCTGCGGAGTTCGTTCTTCCTGCACTTACGAGACAGGAGAAGAAAGTCCTCTTCCCGTCTCTGGCGGTCGGTTTCGTCCTTTTCGGACTCGGTGCATGGATGGCTTACGCAAAGGTCCTGCCGCTCACTCTCAAGTTTTTCTACGACTATGCGGTGAAAATGGGCGCGGATCCGAATTGGCAGGCCGGAAAATACTTCGGCTTTGTCACCCAGCTTACGATTGCCTGCGGCCTTCTCGCGGAGTTGCCAGTGGCGGTCCTCGCGCTCGCGGCGCTGGGCATCGTCACGGGTGAATTTCTTCGCAAAACCCGCACCTACGCCTACCTCCTGATCCTGGTACTCGTGGCGATTGTGAATCCCGCGCCGGATCCGGTGACGTTCATTCTTGTGACTTTGCCCGTCTGGGGAATCTACGAACTTTGCATCTGGATTGTGTGGCTCGTCGAGCGCCGTCGGCCTGCGGAAGTTGCCGACAGCTACGGCGACTGATCCGTTTCCGTAGTCTCACATTTCTCGTGAGACAAATTACCTGAAGTTCCGATCACGAGGCGCACCAGCAATGGTGCGCCTCGTTTGCATTCCGGGCTATTCTCGAGAAAGTGCGCCCCCGCTCTAATATCCCCCGGAGTTCGCCCGTCTGCGCTCATAGAACCTTATGCCACCCGCGGAACCGTCTGACCTCCCCGCCCTCCTCGATCGTTACGAGCGCCCGCTGGTGCGTTATGCCCTGAGTATCCTGGGTGATCTCGAAGCGGCGAGAGACGTCGTGCAGGAGACATTCATCCGGTGGGTGCGGGAGGAAACGAATTCTGACGGTCGAGACTCGGGAACTGGAAGCGGAGAACAGCCGGTGAACGGTGATCCGGTT
>CBINJX010000040.1:0-12867 GCA_966251085.1 uncultured Verrucomicrobiales bacterium | reverse complement strand
CAACCGTATCGGGGCACTCGGTTGGCGGCAGATCACGATCTCGACGGTTGGCTTGATTCCCGGGATCGAGGCGCTGACTGCCACCGGGCTGAACCTGAACCTCGCGGTTTCCTTGCACGCACCCGATGACACGACCCGGGCTCAGCTTCTACCGGCAGGAAAACGTTTCCCTATCGCAGACATCCTTGCCGCAGCGGATCGTTTCCAGGCCGTGCGCGGCCGGCCTGTGACGATCCAATATTGTCTGCTCAAGGATGTGAACGACTCACCCGACCACGCGCGAATGCTGGCAGAGGTGCTCGGCTCCCGACGGATGCATGTCAATCTCCTCCGCTACAATCCCACGGGCATTAGCCTCCGTGGACGCGCTTATGAGCCGTCGCCGGATTTCACCGCGGATGCTTTTGCCTCCATCCTGCAGCAGCACGGGGTAGTAGCGCACTTCCGCCGCTCGCGCGGGCCGGATATCGATGCCGCGTGCGGGCAGTTGCGGAGGCGGATGGCGTAGCGCAGACATCCCTGTCTGCGAGTGCCCCGACCATCCTGGTCGGAGGCTGATCACCGTGGCAGTTCTGAGGTGTTCAGAACAAGGCGAAGCCGCTCGTAATGCGCGCAGGACTCGGAGCAGGGATGCTCCGCTCACCCGCAGCCAAGATGGCTGACGCTACGGCGCGCGCCCCGTCATTCGTACGTCGCTACGAAGTTCGCTAGGTCGAGCACGCTGCCGACGAGTGCGAGGACGTCGCCCTCCTGAATCACCTGGTCCGGTGCCGGTACAGGGTTGAAAGTCTTCAGCGCCTGCTCGCCTCCCGGACCGCTGCCCATCTTTTTCACCGCAACGAGATTGATACGGAAGCGGCGGCGCAGGTTCAGCTCTTCCAAGGTCTTCCCCACGATACTTGCTGGGGCAGTCACCTCCACCACGCTGAACCCCTCCGCCAGCTCGAAGTAGTTCGAGATGCTGGTGATAAGAAGTCGCTGAACCATCCACCGCGCCGCCTCTTCTTCCGGGTTGAACACATCATCCGCACCGACCGCTTTCAGCACCCGGATGTGATCCGGTGTGGTGGCGCGGGCGATGATCCGTGGGATTCCCTCCTGTTTGGCGTGCACCACGAGAAGCACCTGCGCTTCGAAATTGTCCCCGATTGCAGCGATCAGCACATCGACCTCGCGCAATCCATGGGAACGCAATGCATGTTCATGACTTGCATCCAGGCGCACCGCGAGAGCGACCTCGTCTTTCACCTGGTTGATCCGCTCCATGCTGATGTCCACCGCGATTACCTCCGCCCCTTTTTTCGCGAGGCCGAGAGCTGCGGATCTGCCGAATTCACCGAGGCCGACAACTGCGTATTTCATTTTTGATGCGGTTGAAAATTGAGAGCTAGCGGACGGTGCAGGCGTGCGACATTTCAGGAGTCACTCATCACTTTCACCTGGCACTTGGCACTTTCCATCATCCCACCACGACATCCTCCGATGGGAACTCGTATTCCACCCTGCCGCGGGCCTGGAATACTGAGAAAACCAATGCGATCGGACCGACGCGGCCGATGAACATCGCGATACAGAGAACGACCTTGCTCGCGTCGGTCAGCTTCCCCGTGATGCCTGTCGAAAGTCCGACGGTACTCAGGGCGGAGATTGTCTCAAACATTGTATCGCGCAGAGGGATGCCAGGATCGAAAACGGAAAGGAAGAACATGCACGCCGCTGCCGTCGCCGCGTAGATCACCGTCACGTTCAGCGCCGTGAAGAAGATCCGCGGAGGAATCGTTCGCCCGTACGCCTCCACATTCTGCCTGCGGAAAATCATCGATTGCAGCGAAAGAAGGAGAACTCCGAAAGTGACAGTCTTGATGCCCCCGGCCGTGGAAACCGGGCAGCCGCCGATCACCATGAAGATGATCATGAAGAGCAGCGTGGACTGATGGAGTTCACCAAATGGGATCGTGTTGAACCCGGCTGTGCGGAGCGTGACCGATTGAAAAGTGGAAACCAGAAGCGCTTCGCCCGCGCTCATGCCCTCCAGGAGATGCCCGGTTTCCAGGAGGAGAATTCCGAGCGTCCCGATGAGGATCAGCCAGAAGGTAACGTGCAACGACATTCGGGTTTGCACGGTAAAACGCTTCCATCGGGGCGGCTCAAATCGTCGGGTCCGTGAATTCAGGAGCCGCGGCAGATTCCGGACAAGGGTGGAAAAGTTCGAGAGCACCTCCGGCAGGACCAGAAAACCGAGACTGCCCAGGGTGATCAGAGACATGATGGTGATGTTCACTCCTGGATTAGCCCGGAACGGCTCGAGACCGGTTGTCTGCAGGGCAAAGCCGGCGTTGCAGAAAGCCGAGACGGAGTGAAACACGCTCCACTTGAGCCGCGTGAACGCATCCATTCCCTCGGGAGCAAACGCGTACAGACTCGCCGCACCGGCGCCCTCGATGAATGCCGTGAGAAGCAGGATGCCAGCGATCTGCTGCTTCAGGTCGCCCATTTCGGGAGCATTGATGCTCTGCCGAAAGGCCACCATCTGCGGCACGGGCAGGGTCTTGGCCGAGAAGACCGAGATGAATGCGACAAAGGTCACGATGCCCAGTCCGCCGACCTGGATCAACGCGAGAATGATCATCTGTCCCAACGGGGAGAAATCCGCTCCGGTGTCACGAACTCCGAGTCCAGTCACACAGACCGCACTGGTCGCCGTGAACAAGGCATCCATGAACGTGATCGGTTTCTTCGGATCGGTCGCCACCCGTGGCATCATCAGCAGTAGCGTTCCGAGCAGGGTGAGCGCACCGAATGAACCGGCCAGGACCAGTTCCAGCCGGATGCCCGCCGCAAAGATGCCCTGGATGAGCCGCAGTAGCTGGATGAAAACGTTGGCCAAGAGAAAAACCCGCACGAGTCCAAATGTCAGATCGGCGAGCGTCCGCTGGTGAACGGCTGGAAGAAGGAGCTCGACTGTCGATTCGGGAAGAAACCAGGGAATGATCGCAGCTGCGATCAGGCCGCCAATGATGAGCAGTTCAAACCGCAGACTGTGGAGCGCTTCGCGGTGTTTCTTCGCTGCGATCAATTCCGCCGCTACTCCCGTACAAAAACCAAGAGCCAGGAGCACGTCGAACCAGTTGAACCAGACGCTGTACCGTACACCTGCGGGAAAACCGTGATGCAGGATGAGCGAGCAGACCGCCAGAATACCCAGCACCGCCATCAGTCTTCTCATGCCGGGCAGAGCCTCGGCAGCTCGCATCCTGAGGGATGCCAATTTTGGGTCGGTGGACATCGGAAATTCTCGTGCCGCCGCCGGGTTGAAGGCGGGGCAGAGGCGCTGCTCAAATCGAGCCGCAGATTCGAGACGGCCCCCTGTGCGGCGTCAACGCTGATTCCGAGGTGGAGGAGGCAATTTACGATTGGTGATTGTCGATTGGTTGGCGACTCGGAGGCCGCTCAGAATACGGGGCGCATATGGAGTGCGGTGGCGAGTTTTACGAGGCACCGCTTTGGAGGAATAGCGACCACCCCGCGCAGGGAAGACGTGCGTTACCGCACCCTCCTCACTCGTACAGGAGTGGCGGGCACGAGCAGCGGGGCACTACCGAGGCGCGCCTGAAATATCGAGACGAGCGCCCCAAAACCCGCCGCTCACGTACGAAATCCTGTCTCACTCAGGTCCATACGTTCTCTCCGCAGGGATGCATCCCTCCCTCCAAAGCGGTGCCTCGCGGAGCTCGCAACCGCACTCCATATGCGCCCCGTTTCTCGAAGCGCTGCGATCCGCCAACCGCCTCACTCCACGCCCTTCGGATCCTGCCCATCAGCCTCGATCTTCCGAAGGTTCGACTCGGCTCGTTGCATCTGCACGCGGGAGACGAGTCCCAGGGCGTGCAGCTTCCGATGCCGCTCGTAATTGTTCCGGGCAACTTCCAGTCGCGCATGCCGGGCCTGCTTCTCCGTGGCGGCGGCTAGTTCCACCGAACTCTGCAAGGCTGCCTCGGCTGCTTCCAGCATCGTCTTGTCCGCTTCACCATTTGTTACCCGCTCCTGAATTCCGACGAGCTGATGCCTCATCAGGGTAACCCGCGCACGCTCATAGTTCGCATTCGCATCCGCCACCTCCACCATACAGCTCTCTGCCTCCGCACGGGAGAGGACCCCTTGTTTTGCGAGCTTTTGCCAGCGCTGCTGTTTCTTCCGGGCTCGCTCCAGAACCTGCTTAAATCTTTCCACCGCAATCTCGGGCGCCTCATTGGGTAGCGGGGCGATTGAAAGCGTGTCGGCCGCAGCCTCCGTATCCAACATCGGCAGTTCCTCGATCAGCTTTTTCGCCTCGGCTTCCAGATCCTCGGGCTGATCGGATTTGGTGGGGAGTTCCTGAGACCAGACGCCCGCAGTCAGGCCGAGGCCTGTTAGCAGACACACAAGACGGTGCCGGAGGGGAGCCATGGGGAATGTTGATAGCGCAGATTCCCCATGGACTCAATCCCTGCGGCAGAATCGCCAAAAACCCTTCAACGTTCCACACGCTCCGGGATTAAGCTGGAAAACATGCATTCCCTCCATGCTGTCTTCCCCCGGGTCGCGTCTCTCCTTCTGGCACTGTGCGTTTCCACGCATGCCGCGCCAGTAAAGGAGACCCGCGAGCAAATCCCTGCTCCATTCGATGCCTATCTCAACAAACGCGTCGCCGAATTGGCGTCCGTCGATTGGCAGAAAGAGATCACCAAGGAAAACTGGTCCACCCGCCGCACCGAAATGCGCGCGCAACTCCAGCGGATGCTCGGACTCGATCCATGGCCGGAGCGCGGGGAGCTGAAGCCGACCGTTACCGGTATTGTGCAGGGTGATGGTTATGCGGTGGAGAAACTGCACTTCCAGTCTTCACCCGGATTGTATGTCACCGGAAACCTCTATCGGCCGGCCGAAGTAAAAGAGCCGCTTCCCGCGATCCTTTATGTCTCGGGGCATGCGCGCACGGTGGAAAACGGGGTGAGCTTTGGAAATAAAACCGGCTACCAGCATCACGGCATCTGGTTTGCCCGGCATGGCTACGTCTGCCTCGTACTCGATACGATCCAGTGGGGCGAGATCCTTGGGGAACACTGGGGCACCTACAGCCTCGGACGCTGGTCGTGGCCCGGGCGCGGGTACACTCCGGCCGGTGTGGAAGCATGGAACGGAATCCGCGCCCTCGATTATCTGGAGACCCGTCCGGAGGTGGACGGTTCCCGGATCGGAGTCACGGGACGCTCGGGAGGGGGAGCGTACTCCTGGTGGATCGCTGCGCTCGACGACCGGATCAAAGTCGCCGTTCCTACCGCCGGAATCACCACGCTGCACAATCATGTCACCGACGGCGCCATCGAAGGCCACTGCGACTGCATGTTCATGGTCAACACCGAGCGCTGGGAATTCGACCGTGTCGCCGCGCTCATCGCACCGCGTCCGCTGCTGATCGCCAACACCGACAAGGACGAAATCTTCCCGCTGGACGGCGTGGTGGAAGTCTATAACCGCACCCGTGCGCTCTACCGCAAGCTCGGGCAGGAAAAGAACATCGGCCTCCAGATCGCCGAGGGTGGACACAAGGACACGCAGCCCCTGAACACGGGTGCGTTCCACTGGATGAACCGTTTCCTCAAAGACGCCGATCTCATGGACGTCACCGAGGAACCTGCCCGGAAGCGGCATACTCCGGCTGACCTGAAGGTCTTCGCATCACTCCCGGCGGATGAAAAGGTGACCACCGTTGATGAATGGCTGATCCCGGCTGCCAAACAACCGGGCGCTCCTGCATCCAGGGAAGAATGGGCAGCCAGCCGCGATCGGCTTCTTGCGGCGTTGCGTCAGGATTGCTTCCGCGCATGGCCCTCGGAAAAAGCCTCCGCTTCTTCTGCTAAAAAGAGCGAGACAGTCTCCGACGGTGTGAAGATGAGCACGTGGGAGTTTTCGAGCGAAGAGCCGTTCCGTTCCACGATCTGGCTGATGCATCGGGAGGATATCAAGCCGGAGGAGCTGGATCTCGTGGTGCTGAATGTTCTGGACGATGAAGGATGGAAGGAATTGTCACCGGCTCTCGGAGGCGCCGATATCCCGGCTCAGGAACGTCAGATGTTGCTGAAGAACAAATGGGCGATGGCGTATGTCTGCCCGCGTGGCGCCGGGCCGACCAGCTTTGCCGACCGCAGCGATCGCAAACGGACACATCTCCTGCGGCGGTTTCAGCTGCTGGGCGAAACGCTCGAGAGCGGACAGGTATGGGACATCACTCAGGCGGCATCCGCACTGCGGAGCGTTCCGGGTTTTGCGAAAGTACCGCTCTGGCTGCAGGCCCATGACAAGATGGCTGCGAACGCGCTTTATGCGTCGCTATTTATCCCCGAGGTGAAACGGCTCGATCTGCATCGGCTGCCCGAGTCGCAGAATCAGGGGCCGATCTACCTGAACGTCCTCCGTCACCTCGATCTCCCGCAGGCTGTTGCTCTGGCTGCGGAGCGGTCCCGGGTGGCTATCTATAGCGAGAGCGATGAAGCGTGGGCGTATCCGCGTGCAGTGGCCAGGGCGCTCGGATGGGGCGAGGATCGCGTGCAGGTGAGGGCTGAATAACGGGGCGCATATGGAGTGCGGTGGCGAGTTTTACGAGGTACCGCACTCCAAAAGCGCCCCGTACTTCGGGACGCTCCACCTCTCACCTCTCACTTCTTACGTCTCACCTTCTTCGCCTCCACCCGCGTCCCCAGCCCCGCCACCCACTTCCCTTTCCGTACGATCTTATCGATCGCAAACCCGCTCTTTTCAAAAGCCTCCACCACCTCCGCCTCCTGCTCGCGGAGTACGCCGGAGAAAATCAGCCGCCCTCCCGGCGCGGTGGCCTGGGCGATCTTTGAGGCGACTTGCACCAGCAGACCGCTGAAAAGATTCGCCAACACCACATCCCATGTCCGGGGCGGCTCCCATTTGAGGACATCCATCTTCTTCACCACGATCTTATCCGCGGCGTTTACCTTCACGTTCTCCTTCGCAGTGCGGACTGCGTGCGGATCGAAATCGCCGGCCTCCACACGTTTTGCCCCGAGTTCACGCGCGGCGATCGCCAGGATGCCTGTGCCCGTACCGAGATCGAGTGCTTCCCAGGTAGTGTCTTTGAGCTGATCGCTCACATCCGTGAGCAGACGCAGACAGGTCACCGTGGTGTCATGTTCACCCGTGCCAAAGGCCATGCCAGCCGGAACGAGGATCACCTTCCGGTTCGCCTTCGCGTCCGCGGCTTCGTTGAGCTCCTCCTCCGTGGAAACCACCAGCAGCCGCTCACGAATCCGGATCGGAGGACGGAGTGGGGGATTCTCCACAGTCAGCCACTTCGCTTCCTTCACCTGGCCGCCCCACATCTTCACCAGCTCATCGGCTTCCTTTCGGGTGAGTCCATGCGCTTCCACTCGAACCTTTGGCGCGTTCGGAAACTCGATCACCATCGCCCGGGTCGGCCCGAGATAGGCGAGACGTTCCATCCAGGAATCCGCCCACTTTGCTGCGCTCAGCTTGCGCCAGGAAAAGCGCTGCTCGGCGAGCTCCTTCTCGGCTTTGCTCATCCTGGGAGCCGCTGCCGGTTTTGGTTTCGTCGTCTTGGTTACGGGGGCTGATTTGGTCTGCTTGCGGGTGGCCACGGGATTATTTCGTCTTTCGGAAAACTATGATGTGCTGCTGGGGCAGAACGGTAATGGTTTCTTCCCACTCGAGCTGCGGGAAAGCGGACATCTCTTTAATTACCTGCGCCTGGGTCATCTTGTGGACCTTCTTGATCGGCACATTCAGATCCTCCCCGCGGAACTCCACGAACACGATCCGTCCGCCGGGTTTCAACCCGCGCAGCATCGATTCCACCATTTCGTAGGGATGATCGAACTCGTGGTACACATCGACCATCAGAATCGTATCCACACTCTCCTTTGGCAGCTTCGGATCAGTCGTCGTGCCGAGGATCGGCTCCACATTCTTGATATCGCGCTTCCCCAGATTCCGCATCATCCGGTCGAGCATCTCCTGCTGGATATCGGCCGCGAGCACCTTGCCTTTGGGCGCCACGAGAGGCGCCATTCGCCATGCAAAGTAGCCGCTCCCCGCGCCGATATCTGCCACCACCTCACCCGGCTTCAGCTTCAGCGAATCGATCAGCAGATCGGTCCGCTCCTCCTCCTCACGCTCCGGACGCTCCAGCCAGCCGGCCGCCTGATGCCCCATCACGTGGGCGATCTCGCGGCCCATGTAAAACTTCCCGATCCCGTTCGGATCATGCTCCTCCCGGAACTCATAACGAGCAGGCGCGGAGGTCACTGGCTCCTTCGCCGCGAGCGGAGAGAGCATTGGGAAATGGCAGAGCAGGAAGAGGCGAAGGAGGTGCATGGGGAGACATCGGAGCAAACACCAGCGCGAAGCACTTGTCGATGCGCCGCACTGTGGCACACTCCGCGCGCCTTCCGATGAAGTTTATCCGCGATATCCACGCCGAATGCCGGGCTGCCGGGCGGCCTGCCATTTCTTTCGAGTTCTTCCCCCCGAAAACGGAGGAAGGTGAACGCGTCCTTTTCGACAAGACCCTCCCCGCGCTACGTGAGATCCGGCCGGACTACTGCTCGGTCACTTACGGCGCCGGCGGCAGCACCCGCGACAAGACCCTCGGGATCGTGGGCCGCATCCAGCGGGAGCATCAGCTCACCACCATGATGCATCTTACCTGCGTCAACGCCACCCGCGCCGAGCTGCAGTCGGTTGTCGAGGAAGCGCGTGACCGGGGTATTCGTAACATTCTTGCCCTCCGCGGCGACCCGCCAAATGGCAATGGCGAATGGGTGAAAACCGACGGCGGCTTCGAATATTCCAGGGAGCTCGTCGCGTTTCTCCGTGAACTCGGCGGATTCTCCATCGGCACCGCCGGATTCCCCGAGGGGCACATCGCCTGCAAGGACGGCAAACACTGCGACTGGGGATATCTCCGCGACAAGGTCCAGGCCGGAGCGGATTTTGTCGTCACCCAGCTCTTCTTCGACAACGCGGATTACTTTGAGTTCCGCGATCACCTCAGCTCCAAGCTCGGCGTAAACGTCCCGCTGATCCCCGGCGTGCTCCCGATTCTCTCGCGCAACCAGACCAAGAAATTCGTCTCCATGTGCGGTGCGAAGCTCCCCGAGCCTTTCCTCGCGCGTCTCGACGAGCTGGGGGATGACGACGGCGCGGTGTCGGAGTTCGGCATCGAGTACGCCACGAAACAATGCGAGGAGCTGCTCAGCGCCGGCGCGCCTGGCATCCATTTCTACACGCTCAATAAAGCGCAATCGACCGTCCGCATCGTACGCGCCCTCGGCCTTGCCTGATTGCTTTTGCTATGCCGCTACGCGTTTACGCTTACGAAAAGTGCGACACCTGCCGCAAAGCGCTGAAGTTCCTGCGCGAGCGTGGGTTCGAGCATGAGGTCATCGCTATCCGGCAACAGCCGCCCACCGTGGAGGAATTGCGGCGGATGCTCGGGTATGTGGGAGGGGACATCCGCCGGTTGTTCAACACCTCCGGGCAGGATTACCGGGCGATGAACATCAAAGAGCGTCTCCCGGGGATGTCCGAGGAGGAAACGCTCGGGTTGTTGAGCTCGAATGGGAATCTTGTGAAACGGCCGTTTGTGTTGGGGGATGGGTGTGGGACGGTGGGGTTTAAGGAGGGGGAATGGGAGAGGATGTTGGAAGCGTAAACAACGGGGCGCAACCTTGGAGTGCGGCGGCAAGCGCGGGCGAAGGTGGGGCGCGACGCCGCCTTGCAAGGGGGCGCAGGCGGCGGGGAGCGGGAGGCAGAGAACCGTGCCGCAATAAGAGAGCGCGGCCGTATGAGGGAGCACCGCACAGCCCTCCGCTCATATACGATATCCGGCTGCTCTCTGCTCTACGCCTCCTCTGCGCAGGCTCACTGATCTCCCTGCCAAGGCGGCGTCGCGCCCCACCTCCGCCCGCGCTTGCCGCCGCACTCCAAGGAGCGCCACGTTTTTCTACGCCTTGGAATTGCATACGATGTGACGTGTGCACAGTGTGTAACACATGTCTATCCGGGAGATTCCGTGGCCTCACGCTCCAGAGCATCGTCTTTCCGAATCCGGCACTTATTTCGTCACGGCAGCGACTTATCACAGAGATCATCATTTCCGGGGTAAGATACGACTCGAGGTCCTACATCGCGGATTGCTCACAGTGGCGCGAGATTTCGAATGGCAGCTGGAAGCGTGGGCTGTGTTCTCGAATCATTACCACTTCGTCGGCAGATCACCCGGTCACGCGACCACTGCAGACAGTCTCAGGAACATGTTATCGCTCCTGCACGAGCGGATGGCAAAGTGGGTGAACAAGCTCGACAATTCGCCTGGCCGGAAAATCTGGTACAACTATTGGGACTCCCGACTCACGTACGAAAAGTCATACCTGGCTCGGCTCAGCTACACACATCAGAATGCCGTAAGACACGGCTTGGTTGCTGTAGCAAACCAATACCCGTGGTGTTCCGCCGGATGGTTTGAAAAGCAGAGCAGCGCGGCCCAAGTAAAGGCCATCTACAGCTTCCGTGCAGATCGGATCGGGATCGCGGACGATTACCCGAGCTCACCAGATTGGTAATCCATCCCCCCTATCAACCCTCAACAGCCCCCCATACCTCCCGAATCGTCCTTTCCAGCACCTCGATATTGATCGGTTTCGTCAGGTGCGCGGCGAACCCTGCCTCCAGGCTCCGCTGCACGTCATCCTCCATCCCGTAGCCACTCAGCGCGATTCCTTTCAGGTGATGCGTCCTGCTCACCTCCCGCATGAGATCCTCGCCGCTGCCATCCGGCAGGCCGATATCCGAGACCAGCAGGTCGAATCCATTTGCCGCCGCCTGCATCCGGCCCTCCATCAGCGTTTCCGCCGAGGTCACCTCATGGCCGCGGCGGGTCAGTAGACGGGCGAGGGTGCGGCGGGTTTGTTCATGATCTTCCACCAGCAGGATTCGGAGCCCCTTTACCGGTGCCTGCGCAGATCGAGGCGGAGCCGGTGTGGCTTCTCGCAACGACGTAGGGCCCACCGGCAGCTCGATGAAAAACGTCGCCCCGGTATTCCGTCCGGCGCTCCTGGCCCAGATCCGGCCGTGATGCATCTCCACGAGCAGCTTGGAGATCGAAAGCCCGAGGCCCAGACCACCGAAGCGGTGCCCGTGCCCATTCGAGCTTTGCCCAAAAGCGAGAAAGATCCGCTCCTCCTCACCCGGGAGAATCCCGATACCGCTATCCATGATCTCGATCCGCACGGTGCCATTCGCCAGGTTCCGGCTGCTGATCCAGATCTTGCCACGAGCCGGGGTGAACTTGATCGCGTTTTTCAGCACGTTCCAGAAGACCTGCTGGAGCCGTACCGGGTCCGCCGAAAGTATCGTATCCGTCGCCGCCAGGTCCAGGGAGAGATCGAGCTGTTTGTTTTCCAGGTCCGCTTGCAGGATTCCGATCGCCTGCCGCATCGGCACGTGCACATCGGTTTCCTGAATGTTGAGTTGCAGTTTCCCGCGAAGCACGCGGGTCAGGTCGAGCAGATCGTCGATCAGCCGCGCTTCCAGTTCTACGTTTTTGCGGATCACTGAGAAATCCTCCCGAACCCGCTCCGGGATTTCGGGTGAATGCTCCAGCTCACTGGCGATCATCAGCACCGGGTTCAGCGGCGTCCGCAGCTCGTGGGAGAGTGCGGCGAGGAAATCATCCTTGGTGTGGTTCGCGGCCTCGGCAGCTTCTTTCGATTCCCTCAGCTGCTGCTCGGAGATTTTCCGCTCGGTGATGTCGATCAGCGCACCGGTGAACCGTTCGGGCTCGTCGGTTCGGGAATGATAAATCCCGCGCCCCTTGGCAAAAATCCAGTGCACACTCTGGTCGGGCCAGATGGTGCGGTACTCGAGCGCAAACTCCTTCTTGGTGGCAAGGGTATGACGGATCTTCTCGTCGGTGATCTGGCGATCGTCGGGATGCAGAGCCGCGAGGAAACGCGCATAAGTGAGCGTCTCACCGGGCATCAGCCCGAGGAGTTCGCGGCAACGCTCCGAGCATCCGAAATCATCTCCAGTGAGGTCCCAGTTCCAAATGCCTACTCCGGCTGCCTCCACGGCCACCTGCAGATCGTCCCGCATGCGCTCAAGCTCCTTTTCCGCCATATGGCGCGCAGCCGATTCCGCGGGCAACTCGATCTGCGCCATCACGAACACTGCCAGATCCTTCATCAGGGAGGTCTCCCGTTCGCTCCATTCGCGCGGATTGGAATCCATCACCGCAAAGCTCCCGATCGTGTAGCCGCTGCGGGTGGTCAATGGGACACCGAGATACGCGGCGACGTGGAGATCCTGGACGGCCAGATTCGTGCAAACCCGGTCGTCCCGCAGCGCGTCTCCCACCACAAACGGTTGACCGGAAGAGGCCACATACTTGCAGAGAGAATGGGAAAGGGGGGTCTGACGCGCGGTAGCCCACGGCTCGGGAAGTCCCACCGCGCTTTTGAAAAACTGCCGCTCCTCGGTGACCACTGTGATGATCGACATCGGAGAACTCAGCAGCTTGGCAGCCATCCGGGCGAACCGGTCGAAGAGATCCTCCGGAGGAGAATCGAGCAACCCCGTCTGCCGGAGGGCCTTTAGCCGTTCAGGACTATCGAGTACGGGGGCCACCGCTACCATGAGTTCGCAAGGGTTGAAGCTCTCTCGCCGTGCTAAAGGTCGCACGGTTTGAGGGGGAGGCAAGGGGAGGTCGAGGCGGTGCCTGGTGCCTGGTGCTCAGTGCTCAGTAATCAGTAATCAGTAATCAGTAATCAGTAATCAGTAATC